>JBFKNO010000019.1:0-18603 GCA_041629275.1 Nitrospiraceae bacterium | reverse complement strand
TCAAGCTATATTTATTACTATATATTTATACTATATTAAAAAAATGAGTGAGCTGTTGATAGCTTAACCATTCCAAGGGGTTCTGATCGCTCTGGAGGGAATGGCACCCCTGCCGCTTCGAAACATGCGGGGCCGGCTGATCCCCTGCAGGTCCGCGACGACCGCTCGATGTAAGGGGGAAGAATGTGAGAGACGTTACGGGCCGGTGTTGGGCGCCGTGCGCAGGGCCGAGGCCAACCCGAGCCGGGAGAGGCCGAGGATCAGCCATTTGGAAGGATCGAAATCGTACCAGCGGGATCCGTTCCGATAGTCGCTGGGGTACGTGTGGTGGTAGTTGTGATACCCCTCTCCGAAGGTGAACAGGGACACCCACCAGCTATCCTGGCTCGAATTGGCCTGGCTGTGCGGCTGATTCCCCCAGAGGTGGCAGATCGAGTTGATGCAAAACGTGGAGTTGAGGACTGCGAACATCCGGCCCACGCCCGCCAGGAGGAAACAGCCCAGGCCACCCACCCAGCCCTCGTAGAGCCACCCGACGAGAAAGGGCAGGATGAGACCGGAAAGCACGATGGGCACGTAGTAGCGGTGCTGCCACATGACGAGCGGGTCTTTGCGCAAGTGAGCCATGTATCTCTCATCCGCGTGGGGATCGTAGGAAAAAATCCACCCACAGTGGCTGTACCAGAATCCCCGCTGCGCGTTGTACGGGTCCTCCTCGCGATCACAGCGAGCATGGTGGCGGATATGGTCCGAGGCCCAGTTCAGCACGGAGTTCTCGAGCGCCCAGCCTCCCGCGATGAGGAGCCCCGCTTTGATCCAGTTGGGACAGGAGAAGCTCCGGTGCGCCACCAAACGATGATAGCCGACGGTGATGCCCAAGCCGGTGACCACGTAGAGGAACACAAACATGATCCAATCCAGCCACGTGTACCCCGCCACGTAGGCGAAAGCGGGCACTGCGACCACCGCGCCAAGGGTGATCAAGCCAAACAGAAATATGGCTCCATAATTCAGGGTGCGGGGCAACGGGGCTGCTGAAGGGGAGGCCTGGGTCATTGCCATGGTCGGAGAATCCCTCATTGTGGTTGGGTGGAACGGGGGCGCGTCTGGCGCGCCCCCGTCCGCTTCCCGTGCTGCGAGTGACGCGCTCTTAGAAGCGGTTTTGACCGCCACCACGGCTTCCGCCGGTGCGTGATTCCTGAGGCTTCGCCTCATTCACCGTCAGCGTTCGGCCGTCCATCTGAGTGCCGTTCACCGCGGTGATCGCGGTACTGGCCTCTTCGGACGTGGACATCTCGACGAAGCCAAAGCCCCGCGACTGCCCCGTGAACTTGTCCGTGATCACACGGACCGACTCAACGGTGCCGTGCTGTGCGAACAAATCCTGCAACTGTGGTTCCGTGGCCGAATACGGCAAGCCACCAACGTACAACTTTGAACCCATGGGGGTTCCTCCTTCTGAATGTGATATTGCCTTGGACGCGAGAACAACGAAGAGACAGGAAGGAAAAGGCCGAAGACGCGGATAGTGAGGCGGCTTACGGTCGGCTTCCGATCAGATTCCCGGACAAAACAACATCGGTGAGGGGCCCTCTTATCTCATACCTCATCACCGGGCCCCGAGTGCTAAAGTGATCGAACTATAGCACAGAGGAGACGCCGGCGCAAGCTCCGCTCGCTCGCTACCGAAGATTCTTCGTACGGTAATACCTCACCCCGATGGTCCTCCCCGGCGGTCGCTCCGGTCTCCTCGCCTCGGGTTGCCGCTGCCCTGATCGGAGGGGAGGGGAGAGGCCCATCCCCGATGCGATCCACCTCTACGGGCGGTGCTTCCCGCAGTGCCAGCAGTCGCTGAACGTTCCCTCGGTCAGTTCCCCGCACGTTCCGCATTTCCAGCGAGGAGCCCCATGCGGGCCTTTTTTTTCAGCCTGCCCGATGATGGTCCGCGCCCGGTCAGCCTTGGCATCATCCAACACCCACAGCCCTGTGGTCGAAATCGTGCCCTTCAGGCTGACCGGAGGCTCGCCTCTCGCATCAGCCGCGATCCCATAGCTCTCCAGCACTCGCCGGAAGGTATCGACGAGCATGCGGTCCCGTGAGTAATAGACTCTGATCATGTCCCCTCCGCAACGGCCCCTTAGGTTGTAACTCCTACCCGCTGCATTGTATGGGCTTCGATGCCCGCAAAGCTAGGCCCACCGTGCGGGCCTGTCCCGGGGCGAACCCGCGCATCGGAGGGGGGCGGACCGGTGCTGGGGATCGCCTTTGTGCCTCGGGGGAGCGGAAGGAAGGGGAGCCGGAGCTTCGAGCCGGACCTAGGTGGCTCGGAGTCCGACCACGTTATACGTCGTCACCGGGCGCCGGAAGCCCTTGAGCGTCAGCTCGCCGATCGGCTTCGCCTGCACGAGGGGATTCACGACCGACAAAAATCGGGAGGAGACGAGGATCTGTCCGTGTTGCGCCTCCCCGCAAAGCCGTGCCGCGAGGTTGGTGACGGGCCCGATCGCGGCATAATCCTGCCGCTGCTCGGATCCCACCACACCGAGCATGGCGTATCCCGAGGCGATTCCGATTCCCGCACCAAGCTCGAACCCACGTGTGAGCCACCCCTCGCGCAAGGTCTCCACCCGATCCCGCATCGCGAGTGCCAGGCGGACGGCCCGTTCCGCATGGTCCGGCTGCTCGATCGGATCATTGAAGAACACCATCATCGCATCGCCCGAGAAGCGCTCGAGCGTGGCTTCGTAGTCGACCACGAGCCGTCCCATTTCGGCTTGGTACTCCCGCAGGACGGCCAGGAGATCCTCCGGGTCTGCCGTCTCGGCAAAGGAGGTGAAGCCCCGAAGATCGATGAAGAGGACGGTGATCTCCTTCCGGTGCGCGTCAAGCACGCGGCGCTCCTCACCGGTCAAAATCAGATCCGCCACCCGTGCCGGCAGGAACCGAGCCAGTTTTTCCTTCTGCAGCTCCCGGAGGGCCCTGTCCTGGGCCCTCGTCTGGATCAGGTTGCGGACGCGCGCCCGGACCTCGAGTTCATCGAACGGCTTGGGAATATAATCGTCGGCGCCGGCCTCCAGGCTCTCGATGCGGGCCTCCGAGCCGGCTCGCGCCGTGAGGAAGACAACCGGAGTGAATCGTAGGACATCGTGCCGTCGAATCGTCTGGAGGAGGTCGATCCCGCTCATCCGGGGCATCATCACGTCCGTCAAGATGAGGTCCGGCGGGGTGTGCGTGGCCGCCTCGAATGCCTCGGCTCCATCGCATGCGATGGCGACGCGATAGTCCGTCTGCAGCACCCGTTTCAGGTACTGTCGCATGTCTGCGTTGTCGTCCACGATGAGCACGAGCGGCTGCTCGTTGTGTCCGGAGGCGACTGGCTCCACGTCTCCCTCACCAGTGGGTCCCACAGGCGAGCCGACCGGCAGCACCAGGTCCTCATCCTCCAGCGCGGCCAGCGGCTCCTGTCCAACCGTCCCTTGGGGGAGCGTGATCGTGAATGTCGAGCCCCGCCCAGGCTCGCTTTCCACCACAATGGTTCCGCCGTGCAGCGTCACGACCTCCTTGACGAGTGCCAATCCGATGCCGGTACCCTCGAACCGGCGGGCCGCGCCGCCTTCCACCTGCACGAACCGGTCGAAGATCCGCTCCAGGTGCTCCCGTGGAATCCCGATCCCGTTGTCCTCCACTTCCAAGAGGACGTGGTCCCCCTGCTCGCACAGCCGAATCCAGATCTGGGCCTCTCGCGGATCGCTGAATTTGAAGGCGTTGGACAGCAAATTGTAGAGGACCTTCTTCAGTTGGCGCGGATCCCCCTCGATCGGGACCGGCTGCGTCAGCCCCCGATAGTGGATGCGGCGCAGCTCGGAAGACTCAAAGTTGGCGGCCACGCTCCTGACGAGCCCCGTCAGATCGAACGGTCTCTTGCGCAGCCCTCCAAGGCCGCTGTCGAACCGCGCGAGGTCGAGGAGCTCGTTGATCAGAAACAAGAGTCGCGAGGTATTCCTGAGGCCGGTCTGGATCAGTTCACGCCGGTCCGGCTCTGCGGTCTGTCCGAGCAACGAGCGGAAGGCTCCCAGGCTGAGCGTCAGCGGGGTCCGAAGCTCATGACTGACATTGGCGAAGAACTCACTCTTCAGGCGGTCCAGCTCCAGCAGCTTCCGATTGGAGGCCTCCAGCTCGACCCGGGTGTGCCGTTCGGCCTGCCTGGCCCGGAATTCAGCTCGTTGGAGGCGTTCGTACAGGATGACCGAGATCTGCAGCGCGACGCAGACAAACAGGAGCACGAAGGCGGATTCGCTCAACAGCCGCGTGTCGCTCAGCAGGCCGCCTTGTGCATAGAGAGCCCCGTAGTAGTAGAGCAAGGAGCCGATCTGGGCCACCAGGTGGGCGCGCCAGGCAACCGGGACGATGACCGCCGCCGTGAGCATGACCAGAGCGAGCCCGTTGTAGTAGGTCAGGGTCTGCGCACTCTGGATCAGGATCATCTGGGCGATGCAGATGTTCGGGATCACGACCCAGCAGGCCAGGAGCACCTCGGAGTTGATGAACGCGACCTGCCAGCGAAGACTGAGGAATCCGAGCATGAGCCCGGCTTCCAGAATGGCGCGCAGGGCTAGCAGCTCGCCGAAGTGTTCCAGGTGGGCGAGGTAATCGAGGCCGATGAAGATGGGGTTGACGACGAGACCGACGATGTAGAGGACGCGCAGCCGTCTGGTGATGAACCGGTCACGCCAGTCCTGGTAACGCTCGGGCAGGTCTACAGACGACGAGCCATCGACGGGCTCGTCGTCGGCAGGACGGTGTCCTTTGAGCGTCGCCATACGCAGTATCGCACGACCTCTCCGGACGGACGAGCCTGGATGGAGGAATTGTTGGACAGACTAGTGAGAACGGGGGCGGAAGTCAAGCTGCCGGCGGAAGCGTTCAGCTGTGGACGGGGCAGGTCGCGATGGGTGGATGCGTGTCGGCGCCTGGCTGCCTCGAGAGGCCGATACGCCGGCACGGTGCCAAGCGGGCGGGGACCCTGGGCGGCCGGAGTGTGACAGACTCCGGCCGCATGCGGGCTGGATGAGCGCGAGGTGCGGCAAGGGACCGGGAGGCACCCTGCGCAGGGCCTAGTTCCTGACGCCGCCCCACACCTTGCTGTCGTCGATGGGCTTGTCCGGGTTCAGCGTCCGGGCTTTCTCGAGCAGCACCTCGGTGGTCTCGGGATAGGCCGGGTCCGAAATGCAGCAGTTGTCCACCGGACAGACCGCGGCGCACTGCGGCTCGTCGAAGTGGCCGACGCATTCCGTGCAGCGGTCGTGGGTGATGACGTAGATGTTGTCCGCCTCGCCCTGCCCATCACCCACGTGGTTGCCCTTGGCCTCCGCATCGCTCCGCGTCTCAAAAATCGCCTCGTTCGGGCATTCGGGCAAGCACGCTCCGCAGTTGATGCATTCGTCAGTGATTAGCAGCGACATATCTCCCGCCTCCTCCTCTTATCAATGGATTGAGTTATACACATCGCGCGCGTCGAAGGTGCCGCTCTGTCGGTGACGCCACGGCGTTGGCTTCGTCCACCGTCTTTCCTGAGAATCCCCCAGGATCCAGGCAGCCTTTGAAGGGCCCCCTCCTGTGTAGCGCAGGCCGCGTTTGTGAGAGGCACCTCTTCCCTCTCAACAGGCCCCCTTCCGAGCCCCACCCGAGCCCCTTGAGGGGCCTAGCGGAGGAGCTAGAATACTGCATTTCCAAGCACGATGTACAGGGGGAAAGAGGCTCATGAGCCTGAGCCAGAAGCCCTAGCAGGGCGCCCTCACCAGCGGCTCATCCGGGGGGGCCTCCCTCGCAGGTCCACCCGTTTCTGGGTCGGCGAAACGAAGCGGGCGGTTCCCCCCTCTTCGTTGAATACGTATCAGTACCAGTGTAAACGTCCAGAAAAAGTGTGCTAGCTTCGGCCCGTACGGGTGACCCGCGGACGAATCTTTGTCCATGCATGGAAATGGGGTCGGTCCGATGCGCAGGACAGCGAGAGCCTCCACCCATATTCTGAAGTGCGCGCTGCGGGACGGGCGGTCCACGATCATTCGATGCGCCGCTGTCCTCCTGGTTGTCCTGGGCTCAATCAGGATGGGCGCGATCACGACCAGCGAAGCTTCGGCAGCGGAAGCGAGCATCACCGGTCAGGACGGCGCGCCCATGGTGTTGATCCCGGCCGGGAAATTCTTCATGGGCTCGGTCGAGGGGGAGGGGCTCTCGGACGAGCGCCCGCAGCACCGCGTCCGAGTCGACGCCTTCCATATGGACACGTTCGAGGTGACGGTGGCGCGGTATGAAAAGTTCCTGGATGCCACCGGGCATGTGCGGCCCGACTTCTGGCCCTACAATGAGACCCGTGAGTACGCCGAGCGCCCGGTCGTGGGCGTGGCCTGGAGCGGCGCGCAGGCCTATTGCGAATGGGCGGGAAAGCGTCTGCCGACGGAGGCCGAGTGGGAGTATGCCGCCCGGGGTCAGGACGGGCGCCGCTACCCTTGGGGCGATGACCCGCCCACCGTCGAGGTGGCGAACGTTGGCAAGAGCTGGTCCTACAAGTTCTACAAGGACCGGCTCGAGCCGGTGGGGAGCCATGCGGGCGGAACGAGCCCCTTCGGCATGCACGACATGGCGGGGAACGTCTGGGAGTGGGTGGCCGATTGGTACGACGCGAAATACTATGCGCGGAGCCCCGAGACCAATCCGTCCGGCCCCCGCGACGGGAGCATGAAAGTTCTGCGGGGCGGGTCCTGGAACTTCGCCGGCAAGTACTCCCGGACATCCAGCCGTCTGAGGTTCGAGCCGCGGCACCGGGCGGCCGACATCGGCTTCCGCTGCGCGCGGGACGCCCGAACAACCGGCTGAGCGCGGGCTCGCGGCTCAAGACTTCTTGCCGACCTCTTGCACCCCTTCATGTGAGCGAAGTCCCGCGTGACACGCGCCCCAATGGCGAGGGTCCCCGATTACGCTTGCTCCCTCCGTGCCTCCCCGGTATTGTTATCGCTGCTTTTTCTCGAACGAGTCGACGCGCACCTCAATGACCCTGTACCGAAGCCTGGGCGTGGCCGGGCCTGGAGGTCTATGACGCACAAGGGCTCCAGGGGCGGAGGTCTGATCGCGACCATCCTGGCTGTGTCCTTGGTCGTGGCCGGTGTGGGGAGCGTGTCCGCCGAATCACCGGCGCCGACGGTGCATTGGGGTGGGCTGTCCTATCCCGATCAGTCGGAACTGCTGGACACGGGGTTCACGGCGAATCGGTTCACCGAGTTCAACGGACAGGGAAAACGCTTCAACGCGATCGACGAAACCATGGGCTTGAATTTCGCGACGGTGAGCTGGACGGAGCATTGGAGATCGACCCCCGGCCTGAGCACCAATCTGACCGTCGGGGCGGGGCCCACGGGGGAGCAGCCGACGCGCTACCTGCAGAACGAGTTCATCCACGACGCCATCTGGGGCATCCCCCAGGTCCCCGTCGGAGAGACGCGCGACGGGGCCGACTTCATGATCGACGGGTCCGTGACGGGGTGGCGCGGATGGTGGGGGCAGAAGAGGCTGCTCTTCGCCGGAGGCGGGTTTTCCACGGGCAGCCTATACCACGAGGTCTTCGCCCGAGCCGGGATGCGCCGTCTGAACATCGGTGATCCCATTGCTGCCGGAGGCCAGGCGCTCGTCCGGTTCGTGACGGCCGGGTCGGTGCCGCACCTCCTGGCGGTCGACTGGCTCAAGGGACTGCGGCTCTCGGCGATGGGGCGCTATGGCCGGTCATTTTCAGGCAGCGCGTTCAAGGACGTTGCCCCGCAGACCTGGTTCGGCCAGGGGTCGGTGAGCTGGGGCATCTACGATGACGAGCACAAGCCGTTCGTCGAGGTGGAGCTCGGCGCTGCCATCGACTCCGGCCTCTTCACCAGCCTCAAGGGGGACGCGCTGGAAGTCCGGTTCTGGACCGTCAAAGTCCAGATCCGCCGCTTTGCCGTGGAGACGTGGAATGATCAGCTCAACCGCCAGGATTATGGTCCGACCTACGGGTTGCGGCTCAGCTACGACCTGTACAGCCTCCTTCTGGGTAGGCGACCTTAGAAGACCACCTCAGGAGGCAATCCTTAGACCGCTGTGGTTTCCGGTGGAAGGGACCGCTCGTGTCTGTCGCAGGTGGGAGAGCAGCCGGAACTTTTGCGTGGCCATGACGGCCCGCTGCCCATCGGATGGATAGTAGAAGGCCCTCCGCTTCTGAGGAAAACGTTTCTCGAAACGTTGCACAACCGTGAGGGCCTCTTCGGCCCGACCCCGCTGCTCCAGGAGCTGGGCCAGTCGGACATAGGCCGGGACGAAGAGCCTCAGGTCGCGGGCTCCCTTAGCCTGGTCGATGATCGTGCGGTAAAGCACGACCGAGCTCTCAAAGTCCTCATGCTCGTCGAAAAGAGCCTGTGCCATATGGATCGTGAGGCGATCGCCGGTGGCCAGGACGCTCCGGTGCCAGGGCCCGTCGAAGAGCTCGAGCACCTCGTGATGGCTCAGGCGATAGGGTTTTCTCCGCGATTGCATGCGGAGGAGATGGATGAGGCGGTTGGCTTCCGGCCAGCCGCCATAGAGCCCGAGGATGAGACACCGGCACCCGGACTCGCTCGAGCAGGGGTGCGTCAGGGTGGAAAAATTCTTCTGGGTCATCAGCGACGGCAGGAAGACCGTGCCGTGCGCCTGCTGGCAGGAGTGACAGGCCTGCCCGTCTCCGGTCGTCACGTGGATGAACATGCGCACCCCCGTGACGTCCCAGAAATCCACGGCGTAGATCCGGCCGGCGAGGACTTGCGCATGGTGGCACTGCCACACGACGAGCAATCCCAGAATAGCGATGAGGGGGACCGTCACCTCGGGAATGATCAGTCGACTCGCGATTTCCATTCCGACCTCTTTTGGGTTGTGCCGCAGGGCATGTGGTCGTCGTGCCGCCCGGTCCTGTCTCAACACGTGGGCCAGTGATACGGATACCATACGGTGTGAATTGTGCCATCCCCTGAAGGCAGCCCCACCAACTCCAGCTGTAGGGCTGACTAACGCCAACGCGGCTGTGCCTCGCGCATAACGCGTTGTTTGTGCGTGGCTGACGGGGACCGCAGGGAAAGCCGAGAAGGTAGGGGGCAGCCCCGCGAGGGAGGTGCTGCCTGCCGGGTAGCGCCCGGGGCGGCTCAGAAGCGCGGGAGCAACACGTAGAGGACGAACGAGAGCACGAGGGCCAGGAGGAGCCAATCGACGAAACGCCACCCGGTGACGCCCCACCCCGAGCCGGTCGACGCGGACTGGTTGACGAGCCGATCGCGCAACCGCTCGACGTCCTCGATCGCAGCCTCGGGGTTTTTCTGTCCTTCGGGGTCCGCCATATCGTAAGGCCGAGTCCGGTGAGGGAGTTGGCACCCACAATTGAGTGTAGCTCATAATTTTGGGGGCGCAAGAACTGCCTCATAATCGCCTGCTCGCGCTTCAGGACGGCCCCGGCGCAGTGAGAGACGCGCGGGAAGCAGGTTTTCCATGGGTGGCATGCGACATCGCGGTCGGGGGCAAGGGATACGGGTGCTGATCCTGCTCGGTGCCTGCCTGGCGCTGTCCATGTTGGGGTGGGGCATGATGATCCGGATGCCTGGCGAAAGTTACCGGCGCGCCCTTCCCCCGCTGACCGGGGAGGAACGCCGCCTCGAGGGGGAGCTACGCGCGCACGTCATGATGCTGGCCGGGACCATCGGCGAGCGCAATGTCTATGAACACGAGAACCTTGGCCGCGCGGCCCGCTACATCGAGACGGTCTTGGAGAGCGACGGATACAGGGTGGGGCGCCAGCGCTACCAGGTCTTAAAACGCCCCTGTGACAATCTCGAGGTGGAGCTCTCGGGCGGCGCGCGCAGCGGCGAAATCGTCATCGTCGGCGCGCATTACGATTCGGTCATGGGAAGTCCAGGGGCGAACGACAACGCGACGGGCGTCGCGGCGCTCCTCGGCTTGGCTCGTCGCTTTGCCGGGGTGCAGCCGGCTCGCACGCTGCGGTTCGTGGCGTTCGTGAACGAGGAGCCCCCGTTCTTCCAGACGGACGAGATGGGAAGCTGGGTCTACGCCAAGCGCAGCCGGGAGCGGGGAGAGCAGATTGTCGCCATGCTCAGCTTGGAAACCATCGGGTATTACTCGGACGACCCGGGAAGCCAGCAGTACCCCGTGCCCTTCGGCCTCCTCTACCCCTCGACGGCGAATTTCGTCGGCTTCGTCAGCAACGCAGGCAATGGACCGCTCGTGCGTCGCCTCGTGGGCGCGTTCCGGGAGGCCGCCAAATTCCCGTCCGAAGGCGGCGCCCTTCCGGGCTTCATCCCGGGCGTCGGCTGGTCGGATCACTGGGCGTTCTGGCAGGAGCGCTACCCCGCCGCCATGGTGACCGATACGGCCCTCTTTCGGTATCCCCATTACCACACCGCTCGCGATAGGCCCGATCAGGTTCACTACGATCGTCTGGCCCGCGTGACAGCGGGACTGGTGGACGTGGTCCGTGGCTTGGCCATGGGGCCCCAATAGGCGGTTCTGCCCGCCGCGAGTCCGGCGACGCGTGGGCGGAGCCCTGGCGAGCTCCATAGCTGCGGCACTCGACATCCAACGTGAGCCGGATCCTCCTTCTTGTCCACGGCGTTCACAGCCTCCGGTCAGCGGTGACAGTCCGCTCCGGAACATGCGATATCCGGCCTCCTTCCGAACAGCCTGATTCACCGTCAATTGTTCCTCCTCTTGAGCTTCCTCCTCCCCGCGGGTCTCCTGGCATCCTCATTGCTCATTCAACAAGCGAGTCCATCCCAACAAGGAGGCGAGCGCCATGTATCCATTACGAACATCTACGGTGAAGGGGGCCTCGACGGGAGCCAGCCTCGTCGGCCTGCTTGCGACCAGTCGGGTCCTCAAGGCCTACCCGATCGAGCCGGCCGATGAGGTGGCGTACCCGCGTTGGGTGCTCCCGGTGCTGGGGCTGTTGATCGTGCTCGTGACGGCGGCGCTCGGCCTCCACGCATGGCTCCAGAGTCTGGTGCTGGCCCCGCATGACGAGGCGGCGTTGGCCACGTTCCTCGCGGTCCTGGTCACCGCGTCCTGGGTTTCGGCGGTTGGGCTCGTCTCCGCCATCGCGTTGCTGGCGGTCCTGTGGGCGTCGAGAAGCCGGCCCAGAGACCGCTGACACCCGGGATTCGTTTTCCCTTCTCATCCCGCCGGTCTTCCTGTATCTCCTAGCAGGTGACGCTGGTCGGCGTCTCCCGTCCGAACCCGTCCCACTCACGGCCATGCATCTCGATCGACAGCGAGTCCTGCTCTGGAGTCTCCCCGTCACGACCCTCGTCATCTTCTTTGTGCTCAGCTGGAGTCAGCGCCACCTGCGCGGCGATGCGCACGCGCCGCAGGAGCCCACTGCCGAGGTGCAGGCCATCCTGCTGGAGGCGCTGGAGGTCGCACGCCGCATCCCGTACGCCGTCGAGCGCGACCGGGTGCTGCTCGGCATCGCCGCCGGTCTTGCACAGACCGGCGAGACGGCAGCGGCCCTGCGGGTGACCTCCAGGGTGACCAAGGCGCCGCTGAGGGCGCAGGCCTTCTTTCTCATGGTCTATGCCCTTGCGAGGGACGGACAACTCGAGGAAGCCGGGGAGTTCCTGCCCCGCATCCAACCGCCCGGCCTCCAGGCCGGGGCGGCGGCGCTGATCATGGCCGCCCAAGTGCGGGCCGGGAATCCGGGCGGGGCGCTGCGCCTCTACCACGCGATACCCCCCTCCAGCGACAAGCGACTTGTGTGGGAGTACGTCGCCGCCCTTCGCCCCGGGCCCGACGGAATCGGACCGATCATGCAGATGGTCGACGAGCTGACCGATGAGGAGGAGCTCGACTGGGCGCTCGCCGGGATCGCGCGAGGCCTTGCCAAGCGTGGCAGGGTCCAGCGCGCCGTCGAGCTCATCGAGCGCATTGCTTCTGAGCAGGCGCGTGCCTTCGCCCTCTGGGGGGTTGCCGGGGGGCAGGCTCGGGCGGGAGACCTCGGTGGCGCGCTGCTCACGGCGACCGACCTGCCGCCGCAGGACGACGCGAAGGCCGCCGCCGTCTCCGAGATCGCGAAGGCCTACGTCGCGTCCGGCGATACCGAAGCCGCCCTCAGTATGGCTGATATGTTGTCCAGCGAGTGGGAACGGGCCTGCGTGCTCCGGGCGGTGGCCGTGACCCAGGCGGCTTCGGGTGACGGCGAGGCGGGGTTCAGGACCAGTCTGCGCATTGCCGAGACCGGAGAGCGATTCAGAGCTCAGGTCGACATTGCGCGCGGACAGACGGAGGGAGGAGATGTGGCGGGAGCCCTGAGGCTCGCGGCCACCATTCGGGAGGAGGCTATTCGCTCGAGAGTCATGGGCGAGGTGGCCATCGCTCAAGCATCAGCCGGCCTGCTCGAAGGAGCCGTGCGCACGGCGGCGAGATTGCCCGAGTCTCAGGGGATGAAGGCGACGGTGTACTCGGAGTTGGCCGCGGCCCACGCCCGGGCGGGGGCAATCGATGAAGCGGTGGCCCTGGCCGACGGCTTCGTCAAGGCCTCCGAACAGGCCGTGGTCCTGCTCGGGGCGGCGCGAGGGGCCCTGGAGCGAGCGCACAAGATCGCGCTGCCGAGGCCGGAGGTGTCCTGCGGGGTCCCCGCCCGCACCGTCGACCTGCTGCTCCGGCCGGTGAGCGTGGAGCGACTGGTCGAGCACTCTTACGCCCTCTCCTGATCCGGCCCCTCCGGCTCCGCGGCGGTTTCCTCGTCAACCGGCACCCACTGGCGGCTAGCGACATCGTATCGCAATCCGTCCAGCCCGAAGGTGCGCACGAAGGCCACGATCTTCCACATCTGTTTCTCGTTGAGCTCGTCCTTGTACCCGCGCATTTGGGTAAAGGGGACGCCTTCGGCCAGGCGCCAGAGCAGATGGGAGTCGCTGTACCGCTTCATGCTGGCCGTGTCACGGAAGTCCCGCGCACCGGACTTCACGGGCTTCCCGTTCCGGCCGTGGCACTTCGCGCAGTTCACCTCCCGATTCGTGAGCCCGAGGTACAGGGCCCGCCCTTCGTCCACGATCGACGAGTCATTCCACCAGCCGGCGGGCATGTGCTTGGCCGCATATTGTGGAGGGACGGCCGGCGTCCGGCTGGGCCCCCCCTGCGTCGTGCACCCGCTCGGGACAAGCAGGGTGGATGCGAAGAGCAACGCGGCAGTCGTGAACGGGACGATTGTGCGGGTCATAGCAGGCCTCCCCATGTGATCCCTCTCTCTACCACAGTACTAACACGCTCGGTGCTGTCCGTGCAGGGGACGTGTCGAAGGTTCATGGGCGACACGACCGCCTCGACCGCATGGAGCGGCGACTGAGAGGGTGGGGACAACCCGAAATTCGTTTTGTTTTCTGTCCTCGGCGATCCCCGTGCTAGGCTTCTCACCGGTCGAACCGTCCCGGCCGCGATCCGAACAGATATCCTGTGGTCGAACTACTGGAGGCCGCGCCACCCGTGGGACCCGCACTCGAACGAAGGGATATGTTCCGGATCGGGACCGGACTCACGGGCCCGCGTGACGAGCGGCGTGGGCCGAGGGCTGCGAGGGTCATGGCATGACCGAACGTGGTATGAGCGCACAGTCTCTGCGAGTCCTCCTCCTCATCATGTTCCTGGTCTCGGGGTTCTCCGGCCTGATCTACGAGTCGGTCTGGGGGCGGTACCTCAAGCTCTTCCTGGGCCATTCCGCCTATGCGCAAACGCTCGTGCTCGCGATCTTCATGGGCGGCATGGCGCTGGGGTCATGGCTCAGCAGCCGGCACTCCCCGCGATGGAAAAACCTGCTGCGGTGGTATGCGGTGACCGAGGGAGTCATCGGCCTGCTCGGGCTGGTGTTCCATGCCCTCTTCGATGCGGTCACGAACCTGGCCTATACCACGATCATGCCCGCGCTCGGCGAGCCGATCTCGGTCAACGTGCTGAAGTGGACCCTCTCGGCGCTCCTCATTCTTCCCCCTTCGGTCTTGCTCGGCATGACCTTCCCGCTGATGAGCGCCGGCATGATCCGCGTCTTTCCCCAGGCCCCCGGCTCCTCCATCTCCCTGCTGTATTTTGCGAACAGCCTCGGCGCGGCGGTCGGGGTCCTCGTCAGCGGCTTCGTGCTGGTCGGGTGGATCGGTCTGCCGGGCACCATTCTCGCGGCCGCCCTCATCAACATCATAGTGGCCATCGTGGTCTGGTTCCTGTCGAACGGGGTCGAGGAGCACGTGGTCGCGGGAACCGGCTCCGTGGACGCGAGCGCGAGCCTTCGGGCCTGGCCCAACGCCCTCCTGCTGTCAGTCGCCTTGTTCACGGGATTGGCCTCCTTCGTCTACGAGATCGGGTGGATCCGCATGCTCAGCCTGGTCCTGGGAAGCTCGACGCATGCGTTCGAGATCATGCTCAGCGCCTTCATCGCGGGTCTGGCCTTCGGGGGTCTCTGGATCAAGCAACGTATCGAACGGATCAACGAGCCCGCGGCGTATCTCGGCTGGATTCAGGTCATCATGGGCATCCTGGCGCTCTCGACGCTGGTCGTCTACGGGCAGTCGTTCGAGGTCATGCAGGCCACCATGCGCGCCCTGGCCAAGACCGACCAGGGCTACGTGGTCTTCAATTTTGTCAGTCACGCGATTGCCCTCGTGGTCATGTTCCCCGCGACCTTCTGCGCGGGCATGACGCTGCCCCTGATCACCTTCTGCCTTCTCAAGCAGGGCGTGGGCGAGAAGAGCATCGGCTCGGTCTATGCCGCAAACACCCTGGGGGCCATCATCGGGGTGTTCCTGGCCACCCATATCGGCATGCCCCTGCTGGGGCTCAAGGGCCTCATCACGTTCGGGGCGGGCGTCGACATGGTGGTGGGCGTCGTCCTGCTCTGGACCGCGCTCGGCGACCGGCGGATCCTCGTGCCCGCCAGCGCCGGGGCGATCAGCCTCGCGGCGCTGCTCGTGACGCTCGTGGGCGTGCACCTGGACACGCTGAAGATGGCCTCGGGAGTCTATCGGATCGGAAACTTCTATGCCCCGGACAGCGCGAAGAACGTCTTCCACAAGGACGGCAAGACCGCGACGATCGACCTGGTCCAGTTCGACCAGGGCGTGCTCTCGATCATCACGAACGGAAAGCCGGACGCCTCCATCAACATGCGAGACGCGAACAAACCCGTCAGCGACGAAGAGACGATGGTCCTGTCGGGGGCGATTCCCCTGGCCGTGCATGCGGACGCGAAGACGGCGGCGGTGATCGGCATGGGCTCCGGGCTCACGAGCCACGTCCTGCTGACCAGTGACACCCTCGCTCGGGTCGACACGATCGAGATCGAGGAGGCCGTGGTGGAAGCCGCGAGGGGATTCGGCCCCCGCGTGGAGCGTGTCTTCACCGATCCCCGCAGCCGCGTGTTCGTGGAGGACGCGAAAGCGTTCTTCTCGACCCACAACATGAAGTACGACATCATCGCGTCCGAGCCGTCCAATCCGTGGGTGAGCGGCGTGTCCAGCCTCTTCTCCGAGGAGTTCTACCGGCTCGTCAGCCGGCACCTGACGCGGCACGGCATCCTCGTCCAATGGTTTCAGGCCTACGAGATCAACCCGACGCTCATCGCCTCCGTGCTGCAGGCGCTGTCGAAGACCTTCGGCAATTACGCCATCTTCGCGGCGAACGACCTGGACATGCTGATCGTGGCCAGCAAGGGGTACAGCCCCTTCCGCCTCGGCGCCGCCGTCTTTGACCAGCCGGCCCTGGCCGCGGAGCTCGAACGGCACCATATCACCACCGTGGCGGACCTGGAGGTCCGGAGGATCGGCGACAAGCGACTGCTGCATCCGCTCTTCGCCAGCTTCGGCGCTCCGGCCAACTCGGACTATTTTCCGTTCCTCGATCTCCGGGCGGTGAAAGCCCGGTTTCTACAGGAAAGCGCGGGGGAACTGCTCCGCCTCAGAACGACCGCCGTGCCGGTCGTGGAGATCCTGTCCCATTCGCTGAACGGCGGATCGGGAGACCCGAAAACGATCAGCGGGTACGGAGGGGCGGAACCGGTCAGCCAGTACAAAAAGATGGTCGCGGTGTACCGCGCGGAAACCATCAAGGATTATTTCCTCGGCGGCAGGCGCACCCCCTCGTCCCTCACCATGCCGGCGAGCCTTCAAAAGGACATCGAGCTGCTCACCGTCCGCCTGCTGGATTGCCACGTCCGTCACGGCACGAACGTCTGGTTCCATTCCTTGTTCCGAGTGGCCAGCGCGATCAACGCGCACCTCCCCTCAGCCGATCTGAAGACGATCTGGAAACAATTCCAGTCCTCCGGCTGCTACGGGAACATGACGGCCTCGCAAAAGTCCTGGCTGTCGATGTACCAGGCGGTCGGCAGCCGCAACCCCCGGGAGATGGTCCAGCGTGCGGAGGCCTTGCTGCGGGCCGACCGGAAGCTGAGCACCGAGCGCCTGCTCTATCTGCTGGCGGCGGGAATGACCGGCCATCTTGCGCTGGGACAGCCCGAGCGGTCGCTCGCGCTCTGGACCGAGTATGGTCCGCGGGCGTCGGGGTCGCAGCCGCCGGACCTCATCTTCCGCCTGCTCCTCGCGCACAGCCTGCCACGCGGTCGGGGCTGACCGCCTCTTGCACCTCGCCATCCACCATCTTCTCCCCGTAGCTGCGCCATCTCATGGCGCCAGTGTCGACCGGGCAGCGCCAGACGCTGTGGGTTGAAATGCTCACCATTGCGAGCGATGCCGAGGGGCAGTGACAGGGTTTGAGCGCGAGAAGGGTGGGGCGGATTTTCCAAACAGGGGAACCAGGGGGCCGTTGAACGATAGGAAGCTGGCTGTCTTAGCCAAGAGTCTCGCAGGTTGACGAGCGGGAAAGGAACAGGCGGCGAGGGCCGCGGAGGTATGGACCTAAGTATTCTTTTTGAGGAACTTTCGCAGGCGGGCGCGCTCGGTCGGCTTCATCCTGAGGAACTTCAGGCCGAACCGGCGTCCCAGCGACCACCGGACGGCGGCGGCGTTGACCATGACGGTGTCCGTCAGGCCGGGGACCGTGACATGCAGCGCAAGCTGGGTCCCTTTGCGCAACACGGTCGTGCTCTCGACGCCACAGCCGGCAGGAGACAGGTCGGTCATCGTGCCTTTCCCGACCACGTGATCGCCGAGGAACACGACGGGGCAGTGAACCAGCAACCGATCAGAACGTCTCTCGTCCATCGTGGGCTCCCGAAAGAGGCTGGTGAGTAGGGATCGCAGGGTCGGCATGCCATCTTTCCGCGCTGTGCATCAGGTCTGGGTGACCGCTTATGCGAGCTTGAGGGACGTGAAATCGCGTCTGCTCGCGTTGGTGACGACGAAACGACGCAACCGGCTCCATTCACGCTCGCCGAGGATCATGTTCTTCACGCCGAACGTGAGGCCCGAGGCCCATCGCACGGTGGCGAGCTGCACCTCCATCGGTTCCTCCCCGTCGGGTAGGGCCACGCGCAGGAGCAGGGGGGTTCCCCTGGTCACCGCGTGACTGCCGGCCACCTGCCAGCCGCCGGTGGAGAGATTGACGATGGTTCCTTGGCCCGACACCTGTGCACCCGAGGCGGAGTTCGCATAGGTGACGGGGCATCGGAGCATCACCCTGAGATCGTGTCGTAATTCCATGTGGCTCTTGCTCGCGACGCACGCGGGACCCTATTCAACACGTCAACACGCGCACGTGCCTACACTTATCGCTGTCTTCCGCAGGCCCAGTCTACCCCGCTTTTGCAGGGGCCAGTCCAGCTATCGCCGGATGCGGATTCTGTCGCCGCAGGTGGACCAGACCCGCGCAGAGGACCTCCGTTGACAGGCCTCCGGGTATTTCCTATCATCGGCGCTCGTGAAGAGGCCCTGCGCGCCCCGCTCGGGAGCACCGCACCCTCTAATGAGCGCAGCTTACTGATTTTGCAGAGTGGTTGCAACCGCGCCTCCAAATAAGCTATGACAACGTCGTGGACCCTCTCGTCCCCATCGTCTAGCCTGGCCTAGGACGCCGGCCTTTCAAGCCGGCAACACGGGTTCGAATCCCGTTGGGGACACCACCAAGCTTGCTTGTGCCGCGGCCTCACCATCGTCTTATCGACTTTGAGGCCGCGGAGAAATACCTCAGGGGTCCGGGCTGTCGGATAATTCGTTTCGTGATTGGCCGTTCATTCATCGAGGTCTCAAGATGAACCCTCGACACCCCCTCGTCCCAACCTTGGGTCTTTTCCTCCTCGGCATCCTCCTCCTCGGCGCGACGGACAACAAACAGGCGCCGCCGATTCCCAAGGGTGAGCCGAAGGGGAAGGATGCCGCCCCGATGGTGCTCATCCCCGAGGGCGCGTTCACGATGGGCACGGACGATATCGGCCTCGGCTGGCACCAGGGCAATCCCAACGAGAATCCTGAACATGCGGTCACGCTGAAGGCCTACTGGATCGACCAGTTTGAGTTGACCGTGACGCACTACGAAAAATTCATCGAGGAGACCAGGCATGACCCGCCGATGTGGGAGGAGGATGCCTCGGCGGCGGCCGGTGACCGG
>JBFKNO010000018.1:0-18918 GCA_041629275.1 Nitrospiraceae bacterium | reverse complement strand
GGAGAGCGCTGCCCTTACAAGGCAGAGGTCACAGGTTCGATCCCTGTTCCGCCTACCAGGCCGGCGAGCAGAATCGGACGACTCTGCGATCATCGGTGCTCATACAGAGGCGTTGCGTCAGCGTCACCCTCTCTTCAATCCTGCCCTGTCCGAGCAGAGTAGATGTGTCCGATTCGCAATCTTACCTGAAGGGGCCGTCGTTCAGCCTGGTTAGGACGCCAGATTGTCAATCTGGAGGTCGCGGGTTCAAATCCCGTCGGCCCCGCCATTCCTACCCGCCATCGCAGATAGCCACGGGTGCAGCGGTGCCGTGCTCACGTGCCGGGTCGGCCTCCGCCGATGCGGCGCCGTTGTCGATTATGCGGAGATGATGATGGCGCCAGTCCGCGATCCTCGCGACACTGTGGTTCGGATCGTGATTTTGCTCGACATGTCGGTCGGCGATTCGTAACCTGAACCCCGCTCAGGAGGAGATCCCCTAACTGGTTATGTTTGAAGCTGGTCCTTTGGGTCTGTTGGGCTCACTCGGTGCTGTCTCCAAGATCGTCCTTCTCGTGCTCTTCCTTTTTTCGGTCATCTCCTGGGTCGTGATCCTCTCGAAATGGCTGGTTTTTCGCGCCAGCGAGGGCGAAGACAAGCGATTTATCGATGCCTACAAACGCACGCCGGAGCACGAGGAGTTGCGCCGGCAGGCCAGACACCTGCCGGACAGCCCGAGCGCAGCGGTCTTCCTGGGTATTCTCGACCGGCTTCCCGCTGACAGCTCCTCGCGGGGCGACTCCCAAGGAGGTAATCCCGAGCCTGGCTACAATGCCCCCAGGTTTGACCGCCATTATTTTGAGCGGATGGTGGCATATCTTGTGCAGGGACAAATCTCTCGTCTGGAGCGGTACCTGCCGTTCCTTGCAACGACCGGAAATATCACGCCTTTTATAGGTCTGCTGGGAACGGTCATTGGTATTATTGATGCATTCCAGGAGATCGGACGTGAGGGGAGCGCCAGTATAGCCGTTGTGGCGCCCGGCGTGGCGGAGGCGCTGATCGCCACGGCGGCGGGCCTGTTTGCCGCGATCCCGGCGGTCATCGCTTATAATTACTATTTGACGCGTATTCGCCGGGCGGCGTTCCGGGCCGAGTCCTTCAGTGTGGAGTTTCTCAACTCGCTGCAGGCAGGGATGAGGTAACCGCGCCATGATGTTCGAAAGCCGTCACCGCCGTTTTCTGGCGGAGATCAACGTCATCCCCCTCGTGGACGTCGTGCTGGTCCTGCTGGTCATTTTCATGGTCACGGCCCCGATGCTGCATCGCGGCCTCGACCTCACGCTGCCGCAATCGAGCAGCAACACCATCAAGTCCGGTGATCGCCTGGTGGTCACCATCGAGCGGGACCAACGCCTCTATCTGGACAACGATCAAATCAGTGTGGGCCAGCTGGAGCAGCGGCTGCGGGCTGCCAAGGCGAAGAACGCCGACGTCTCCGTCTACTTGCGGGCAGACCGAGACGTGCCCTACGGCACGGTCGTCCGCGTCATGGACGGTGTGAAGCGATCCGGCATCGAGCGGTTGGGCATGGTCACGGAGCCCATGGCCGAGGAGCGCGTGGGGCCCTCCTCGGCCAAGGCCCGCGCCCGGGCATCAGCCGGACCTGAACCGCTCTAACCGGCAACACGCGGCATAGGATCTCGTCAACGGAGTGAGACAGCACGCACGATCACGAGACCATGGCTACGGTCAACACATCCCCGCTGCTCGCGCTCGCACTGAACGATGGCTTCGCGCCGTCGAGCCGACCGCCGTTCGGGCGCTTGCTCGCGCTGTCCCTGACCCTGCATGCGGGGTTCCTGTTCATGGCCGGAAAGGTCCACTTTTCCTCCCTCGGTGAACGGCCCTTGGTCGCGCAAGAAGTGTCACTCGTGAGCTTGGCGGCAGAGCCGCAAGCGGTTCGATCGGCCTCACCGCAAGCCGTGGCGCAGCCGCCCGTGCCGAAGCCTGTGGTGAGCCCAGCCGAACCGCCTGTGGTGAGCTCCGCCGAGGCACCTGTGGTGAGCAAGGCCGAACCACTTGTGCCGAGCTCTGTCGAGGCACCCAACGCGATCGAGGAGGCCAAGGCTCGGTCTGAGGCGCTCATGCAGGAAGCGTTGAGCAAGATCAAGCTGCCCACCCCCCGGGCGGCGGACGCCACGGGGCCGGAGCCAGCGTCGACGCAGCCCATCCTGCGCGCGGAGGTCCCCAAGCCCGCTCCCGCGGCTCCCGACGCCACCCGAGCGGACCCACGCTCGAAACAGCTCATGCAGGACGCACTCGGCAAGATCGAGTTGCCGCCGGCAGCGCCGACATTCAAACCCATGACCCCGGCTCCGGTCCAGCGCCCGGCCGCCTCCGCGCCGGTGCCGAAATTGCGTGTGCCGGAATCGCCGCCGCTCGAGGTGGCGAAGCGCCGACCCGCGAGCCCGAGTCTCGAGCGCGAGATCAACTCGGTGCTGGACAAGCTGAGGGTGCCCGATGTGCCGAAGCCCGTGACGGTGCCGCAGCCGGACCTACCCGTCGAGTCGCCGGCACGAAAGCCCCGACCCTCGCTCTCCGACTCGCTCAAGCGGGAGCTGGACGTCTTGGAGCGCCTGCACCAGCCCAAGCCGGTCCCCCGTTCCACGACGGCCCCGTCCGTCACGGAGGATCGGGCCACCCCGCCTGCGGTGAGCCCTGTCGAACCGCCCGTGGTCGCCAAGGCCACGCCCTCGACCGGCCCGATGCAGCCGGCGACCGCGATTCGCGCGACGGGGTCGTCCTCCGGATCGAGCGAGTACCTGGCCCGAGTCCAGCTCAGGATCAGCCATCACTGGGTAGCGCCTCCCGTCGACCTCTCGGGCCGACCGCTCTCCGTGGTGATCGCGTTCCGACTCCATCGATCCGGCACCGTGAGCAACGTGACCGTGGAGGATTCTTCCGGCAACCCGTATTATGATCTCGCGGCAAAGCGAGCGGTGCTCAGTGCCGATCCGCTGCCCTCGTTTCCCAACAGCATGTCCGAGCATTATCTGGACACCCATTTTACGTTTTCTGTGAAGGAGCCCGTGAGTTGAGTCGAGGACAGCTTGTCGGCCTGATCCTGTGCGGTCTTCTCCTCGGGACGATGCTGATCAACGGCTTCGAGTCCGGCGCGGCGGATGTCTATCTGAAGGCCACGCGTCCGGATTTCGAGAAGATCCCGATCGGGGTGCTGGGTTTTCCCGCTGAGGCGGAGACGCAGTGGTCCGGCATGCGAGTCGCGGAGATCCTCAAGGCGGACCTTCGGCGGTCGCAGATTTTCTCCGTGCTCGATCTCGTGAAAATGGGGATCAAGGTCCGCACGGTCGATCAGTCCGATCGGGCCTTTTTCCAGCAGCTCATCGACAACGGCGTCTCCGTGCTGGTGTGGGGCAGCATCGGCGCGCAAAACGAAGAGGTGAAGCTCGACGCCTACGTCTACGACGGCGGCACGGATGAAGTGGTGGTAGGAAAGCGCTACGTGGGGCTGCCGACGGTCGCCCGCGAGATGGCCCACCGACTTGCCGACGAGCTGGTCTTTCGCTATACGGGTGAGCCGGGTGTCGCGCGAACCAAGATCGCCTATGTCGGGGGGCACGAGGGGGCGCGCGAGCTCTATGTCATGGATTACGACGGGCACGATCCCCGCCAGGTGACGGCGGACGGTTTTCTGAATCTGATGCCGCAGTGGTCGCCCGACCGGCGATATTTGGTGTTCACCTCCTACCGGAGCCGCTCGAGGCAAAAGCTCATGCTCATCGAGCTGGCCACGGGCAAGCGCTGGACCATGGTCGCGCTCGACGGGCTGAACATCACCCCGGCCTTCTCGCCGGACGGGACGCACCTGGCGTTTTCATCCAGTCGTGACGGAAACGCGGAGATTTACAAGCTCGACACGCGGGCGAAGAAGCTGGATCGCCTGACCTCCCACGCGGCGGGGGACCTGTCCCCCTCGTGGTCGCCGAGCGGCCGGGAATTGGCCTTTACGTCCGATCGCGGAGGGGGGCCTCAGGTATACTTGATGAGTGCGGACGGCTCGAACGTTCGCCGACTGACCTTCGACGGCGACTACAATGCGGCTCCGGCCTGGTCTCCCCGCGGAAACTGGATCGCGCACGTGTGTCGCACGGAGCAGCGGGCCTACAAGATCTGTGTGACCAGCCCGGACGGCAGGGAGCGTCGGCAGGTCACGACGGGACCAGGGGTCGATGATTCACCCTCCTGGTCACCCGACGGGCGGCACCTGGTATTCAGCTCGATGTCGAGCGGGAGCAGCCACATTTATATGGTGAATACGGATGGAAGCGATCTGGAGCGCCTCACGGTCGGAACTGGCCACTATAGCGCTCCGGCCTGGTCGCCGATATAACGGGTGGGTGTGTCCGTGACCCGGGCGACCCTGTTGAATGCGATAACCAAGGAGTGACACGTTATGCGCAGACCAAAATTGACTGCCTGCCTTTCCGCAGCCCTGTGCGTCGCGACCTTCACGGGTGGCTGCGCGACGAAGGGAGTCCAGGCCACTGCGGAGGACGAGCTGATGCAAACCGGAGGAGCCGACGGAGGTATGGGACCGGACGACGCCGGCAGAGGCGGGGGCAAGGGCAAGGGATTGGGTCGGTCCGGGATGTCTGAGCAGGACCTGGCCCTGGGCCCAGCCGGAAGGGGCTCTGGCCAATTCGGAGAATCCGACCTCGGATCGGGCGGGTTCGGCGACGGAAGGTCTCCTGGCTCGGGCGGGTCCTCGGGTTTCGGGGGCGGCTCGGGCGGCCAGCCGGGAATGGGCGGCGCCGGCGGATTCGGCGGGTCGGGCGGGTTCGACCCGTCCATGGGATCCGAGGGTGAGGGGGGTGGCCTGGGATCGTTTCCCGACATGGGCGGGACCGACTCGGGCGGTTTCTCGAACCAGGGCCTCGGCGGCTTCGGGTCGGTCGAGCCCGGCCAGATGCCACCCGAAGACCGTGTGGGCGAAGGCACCATGATCGCCAAGGTCGATCCCTCGAAGGCATTCGAGTCGCAGATGGAGGGGATGCATGAGGATCGGGTCGGCGGCGCGGCGGGCGAGCTTGAAGATGTGTTCTTCGGCTATGATAGCTGGAGCATTGCGGAGGATGCCAAGGTGTCGCTCGGTGAGAGCGCCGAGTGGCTGAAGGCAAACCCCTCAGTCTCGCTGACGGTCGAGGGGCATTGCGACGAGCGCGGGTCCTCCTCGTACAACCTCGTGTTGGGAGAGATGCGGGCGAAAGCCGTGCGCAACTACCTGGTCGAGCTGGGTGTGAGCCCGTCTCGTGTGAAGGTGGTGTCCTACGGTGAAGAGCGGCCGTTCTGCGAGGACGCCTCGGAGTCCTGCTATCAGCTGAACCGGCGCGGCCATCTCGTGGCCCCCTAGCAGGATGTTGAACAAGGCCGCCAGCCGGGGGACCCGTCGCTCGGGGTGCCCATTGCTCTTCGAGTTGCAACGGGCTGTGGGTCCTCGCTCGCCGGGTACCCGCCTTGCGGGTGCTGCTGGACGGCCTTTCCTTCGACGGGCTGAGGACAGGTTTGAACATCCTGCATGGTCATCTGGCACGAGCAGGGCAATCGGCCCCCTGCTGCGTTCCCGGAAACGTGAACGGCTCTTCCATACCTTGCTAGAGGTTAGCTTCACATGCTGACAGCCTCTGACATCCGGACGGCTGCCTCTCTCATGATCGGCGCAGTGGTCTGTGTCTGTGTGTTGGCGCTCGCCGGCTGTGTGGCACAGCAGGCGGATTTGAAGCGCGTGGAGGGGACCCTCGGCCGAAAGATCACCAACCTCGACCAGCGAGAGCAAGAGCTCAATCAGAAAATCGAGGACGCCCTGAATCGGATCGACCAGCAGCGCAAGGAGGCCGAACAGCTGGTCAGCGAGGCACGCGCGAGGCTGCGGCAGGACATTCGTGACATTCGAGGCGAGGAGCTCCCGAAGATTCAGGGCAAGCTGGAGGAGACCGATCACCATCTCAAGCGCAACCGGGAGCGAATGGACAATGTGCAGCATCGCGTCGAGAGCCTGACGCAGCTGCTGCTCAAACAGCAGGCCGAGAACGAGAAGCGTCTCGGCAAGCTGGAGGAGACCCAGCGAAGCCAGTTTGTCAGCCTCAAGGCGGATCAACAGGCCCTCCACCAGCAACTGGATACGGTCCAGCAGACGCTGCACCAGGACCTCGCCCAGCTGGCGGCCCGCGTCGAGACCTTGAGCCCGGCGCTGGCCTCACTCGCCCAGAAGGTCGATGCACAGTTGGCCGAGCAGGACCGGGCCATCACGGAGAACCAAGCGCAAGCGGCCAAACTGTCCCAGGAGTTGGATGCGCAGGAGCGTGCGCTGACCGACCGCGTCGCGAAGCTGGGAGACCGATTTGCGGAATACAAGAAGGCGCTCGAGGCCTTCGGGGAGAAAGTCGTCAAGCAGGACGCGCGGCTCACCGAGGTGTCTCAGAACGCCGCGCGACAAACGGAGACCTTGCGGACCAAGGTGGAGAGCGATCTTCGTGATCTGACGGCGCACATGGCGACGATCACGACCACGGCCGATGTGGAACGACAGGGCACCGTCTCGCATCTGGAGCAGGTCAACAAAAAGCTCGAGGCGGATGCGGCGGCCACGGCGGCGTATCTCGTCGAAGTGAACAAGAGTGTGGCGTCCGTGGCCGACGCTTTGAAATCAATGAGCGCGGAGATGCTGGTGCGTATCGATGCACAGGATTCCCGGATCGCGGAGACCACGGAACAGGTCAAACAGGTGACCGACAGTGTGACGACACTCGCCCAATCGCTCGAGGAGATGCAAGGGACGGCGACGGCACGCGTGGACGCCCACACGCAGCAGCTCGAGCAAACGGCGGCGCACCTCACTGAGGTCGAGGTGAGCGTGACCTCCCTGGCCGAGGCCATGAGGACGTTGAGCCAGGGTGTCATGGAGCGTGTTCAGGCCCAGGATGAGCGCTTGAAGGAAGCGGATCAGTCCCTGCAGGCGGTCAAGACCCGGTTGGAGGCGATCTCCGCCACGCGGTCCGAGCCGCGGAACACGCCGGGTCAGCCGACGCAGCCTGAGACCGCGGCTCCGTCACGCGAGGCCGCGGTCGATAGCACGACGGCGTCGAGCCTTCGCGCCGCCGATCAGTCGGTGCTGGAGCGTCAGGCCCGGGAACGCTACGAGCGGCTTTTGGGGGTCTTCATGGAGGGCGACCTCGACGGCGCCCGCGAGGGATTCCTCCAGTTTCTCATGAGATTTCCCAATTCGAGCCGCGCCCCGAACGCCCAGTACTGGCTCGGTGAATGCTATTACGGCAAAAAGCAATACCAGGAAGCCATCAACGCCTTCCACCGCGTCATCGTGAAGTACCCGGACAGCAATAAGGCGCCGGCCGCCCTCCTCAAGAAGGGCTACGCGCAGTTGGCGCTCAACGATCGCCAGCAGGCGAAGGCGACGCTCCAGGAAGTGGTCACGAGCTATCCGCAGAGTCCGGAGGCGCGAAAGGCCTCCGATCGGTTGGGCGATTTGAAATGACCGCGGCACGGGCATGAAGCCGATCCCTCCTGTTCTCCTCCTCAGTGCGGGTGTGAGCGTTCTCGGGCTCGCGGCGGGCTGCGCGACGCACGCGGATGTCGTCAACCTCCGCCAGGAGGTGCGTGCGACCATCCAAGCCCAAACGCAGGCGCAAGAAAGGGCTCGTGAGCGACACGAGGTCCTGAACACACGCCTGCAGAAGCTCGAGGTTGCCGAAGAGTCGGATACCCTCGAGAAGCGAGTGCGCGGACTGGCCCTGCGTCTCCAAAGCCTGGAGGACCGAATCGGTCGCGTGGAGGAGATGCTCCGGCAGCAAGCCAGCGTCCCGTCCCTGGGGCCCCGCACGGGTCCGCCGGGCCTCACGTTCCCGGCCGAGCCGCGTCCGGATGAGCCTGAGGAGCCGCTCCTCTCGGATCTGCCCGGTCTCACGCCGACGCGTGCCTTCAACGAGGCCTATAAGGATTACCTCAACGGCCGATACGACCTGGCCGTCAGCGGCTTCCAGCGATTCCTGCTGGACTTTCCCTCCACATCGCTCGTCCCCAACGCCCACTATTGGCTTGGCGAGACGTATTCCCATCAGCGGGATTACGTCCGTGCTATGCAATCCTTCGAACGCGTCGTCAATGAGTACCCGGGAAACGAGAAGGTGCCGTCCGCGCTGTTCAAGATCGGGCTGGCGGCCATGGAAATTGGCGACACCGCCAAAGCACGCAGCGCCCTCAAGCGCGTGATCGAGGATTATTCCGCCTCCAACGAAGCCAAGCTAGCCAAGAACAAGCTCGCTGAATTACGATAGGGGAGCGATTACCCGACGTTGCCACCTGCAGGGATGCGTGGGAGGCCGACCATGGCGACCATGGACGGGACGAGTGTGACATCACAGCGGGGGAAAATTTACGTCTTGCCCCCGGACGTCGTCAGCCGGATTGCTGCGGGCGAGGTGGTCGAACGGCCCGCTGCGGTGGTCAAAGAGCTCATCGAAAACAGCCTGGATGCGGGCGCGCGCAGCATCAGCGTGGACATCCGCGACGGAGGCCTGCGAAGCATCCGCGTCACCGACGACGGCGAGGGCATGTGCCGGCCGGATGCGCTGCTCGCGTTCGATCGTCATGCCACCAGCAAACTGCGCTCGGATCAGGACCTGGGCGTTGTTCGGACAATGGGCTTTCGCGGGGAGGCGCTTCCCAGCATCGCGTCGGTGTCGAAGGTCCTCCTCGTCACCGCCAGCCGCGCCGAGCCGACGGGAACCCAGCTTTCCCTGACAGGGGGGACGGTGGACAAGGTGGAGGACATCGCCGCGCCGGTGGGGACGCGCATTGAGGTGAACGAGCTGTTCTTCAACACGCCGGCCAGGCAGAAATTTCTCAAGACCGTCACCACGGAATTCAGCCATATCAGTCAGGTCGTCCAGCACCTGAGCCTCGCCCGGCCGGACGTGCATGTTCGACTCCGGCACAATGGCCAGGATGTCCTCGATTTCCCCGCCGTGGCGGCGCGTCGCGAGCGCGTGCTCCAAGTGTATCGCCGGCGCTTCCTCGACCAGTGCCGCGAAGTGGTTGCACAGCGGGATGGCCTGGCCCTCGAGGGATTCCTGGTCGATCCGGTCCACAGCAGGACCGGTCGCTCCCCGCAGGACCTCTTCATCAATCGGCGTCCGGTGAAAAGCCCCACGGTGGCCCACGCCATCTACGAGGCCTACGGGTCGTTTCTTCCCAAGGGCCGCCACCCGCAGTTCGTCCTGTTTATGGAGCTCGAGACGGACCTCGTGGACGTGAATGTGCACCCGACGAAGCGGGAGGTGCGGTTTCTCAATCAGGAGCTGGTATACCGGGAGGTGCGGCGGGCGGTTCGCGAGGCGCTGGGGCCGACGTCCGGCGGCGACCGGGGCCCGCAGGAGGCTGGCGCACCCGTGGAGAGGCCCGCGGAGCCCGCGCAGGTCGAGGTTCAGCTGGATGGGCGCCATGAAAGCGGGAGATCGAGCGACGTGGTCCGTGAAGCACGGGGGCCGTACACCGTCCACGAGCAGGGCGGCGTCGTGCCGCTGGGACAAGTCCGTCGCACGTTTCTCGTCGCGCAGGTTGGCGGCGAGCTCCAGATCGTGGACCAACATACCGCGCACGAGCGGGTGCTCTTCGAGCGGTTGCGGCGCGCCTGGGCGGCGCGCGACATCACCACGCAACCCTTGCTGATTCCCGAGCCGCTCGAGTTGCCGGCCCATGCCGCGGTGCTTCTGCAGCAGCATGGAGCGGAGCTGGAGAAGCTCGGGATCGTCATCGAGCCGTTCGGCGCACAGGCGTTTTTGATCCGAGAGATCCCCGCCATGCTGGGGCGGCTCGACTACGCGGCCCTGGTGCACGATCTGGTCGATGACCTCGCGCAGTGGAGCGTACCGACGGCGGTGGATGCACGCGTGCAACCGATCCTGGCGACCCTGGCCTGCCACGCCGCGGTCCGCGCAGGTCGTGCGATGAACTTGCCCGAGATCAAGCAGGTGATCGAGGATTGGGGGGCGGAGGGGTTTCCGATGACCTGCCCGCACGGGCGGCGCGTGGCGCTCCGGTTGTCCATGGAGGAGCTGGAGAAGATCTTCAGCCGGGCCTGATCGCGAGTATCCAGGACCTCGTGTCTTGAGTCGGAAGGCATACGAATGAAAATGGAATCTCAGCCCTTCAGGATGTTGTGGAGGTTGGCCTCCTGCAAGGAACGGGCCGGCAGTCGACGGCGTGGGCGCGGGGCCCCCGCGCCCGTCCCGGGCTGCGCCGAAGGGCCCGCCATTCCACATACCGTAAGGCTTCTAGCCATGGACCCGTTGCTCGGGATGTCCATTGCTCTTGTGGCTGTCGCGGGTCATCTGCAAGGGGTTGGTCGCCGTTCACTTTCCTGCTGGATGCGGAAGGCGTAATGAGTGGGAATCCATCCATGACGGAGATGAAGCCGCTGGTGGCGATCGTGGGTCCCACGGCGGTCGGCAAGAGCCAGGTTGCTGTCCAGGTCGCCAAGGCCTTGGCGACCGAGGTCCTGGCGGCCGACTCGCGGCAGGTCTATCGGGGGATGGATATCGGCACCGACAAGCCCTGCATGGCCGAGCGCGAAGGCGTCCCCCATCGATTGATCGACCTGGTGGCGCCGGATGAGCGGTTCAATGTGGGGATGTACCGAACGCTCGCGCTTGCGGAGATCGACCGGTTGTACCGTGAGCATCGACTCCCCCTCGTCGTCGGGGGAACGGGTCTCTATGTGCGTGCCCTCGTTCGTGGGCTGTGGGAAGGTCCGCCGGCGGACTGGGCCTTGCGGGATCGTCTCCTCGAGCTGGCGAGGGTCGAGGGTACGGGGTCGCTGCACCGAGAGCTGGAGCGGGTCGATCCCGACCTGGCGTCCCGCCTGCATCCCCGGGATACGGTCAAGATCATCCGCGGGCTGGAAGTCTACCGGCTGACCGGACGGCCGCTGTCGGAGGCGCATCGACGGCATGCCTTCGGGGATCCACTCTTCGCCCCCCTGGTGATCGGCCTGATGCGCGATCGCGACATCCTCTACCGGCGCATTGAGGAGCGCGTCGACCTGCAGTTGGCGCGGGGGTTGCTGGCTGAGACGGAACGCCTCCTCCGTCGGGGGTACGGGCCGCACCTTGCCAGCATGAAGGGCTTGGGCTACCGGCACATGGCGGGCTGCGTGTCGGCGACGTACGGCTACGATGAGGGGGTCCGTCGGTTCAAGCGTGACACGCGCCATTTTGCCAAACGACAGTTGACCTGGTTCCGAAAGGAGCCGCATATTGTATGGCTGCAGATCGACCGGCGGGACGCAACCGGACCGCTCGTCCAGCGGATTCTCGACGTCATCGAGGATTATCTCGTTCGACTGCGATATTCGCAGAAAGAGCACGCGTTGCCCATCGAGGACAGGGGGCGGTTCCCCGCGGCCGGCTGACGGAAAGGACACCGGAGTTCATGCCGAACAGGAAGAGCACGCCTCCACCCGCCATCGCCGTGATCGGCGGCAGCGGGCTGTACGCCATCGAAGGGCTCGAGCACGTCAAGGAGATCAAAGTCCGCACCCCGTTTGGATCGCCCTCGGATGCGATCGTCACCGGGACGCTGAACGGTGTGCGGGTCGCGTTCCTTGCTCGACACGGGCGGGGCCATCGCCTCAGCCCGTCGGACATCAATTATCGCGCCAACATCTACGCGCTGAAAGCCTTGGGCGTGAGCCGGGTCATCTCGGTGAGCGCGGTTGGGAGCATGAAGGAGCACATCAAGCCCGGCGAGATCGTGGTCGCCGATCAGTTCATCGATCTCACGAAGCGCCGCGCCAGCACATTTTTCGAGAAGGGCATCGTCGCGCACGTCGCGTTCGGGCAGCCGACCTGTCCGCAGCTGGCGGCGGGACTGCAGAAGGCCGGTCATGAAATCGGGGCGGCGATCCACTCGGGAGGCGCGTACCTCTGCATCGAGGGGCCGCAGTTTTCGACCCGCGGCGAATCCTCGCTCTATCGCCAATGGGGGGTCGAAGTGATCGGCATGACGAATATGCCCGAAGCAAAGCTGGCGCGGGAGGCGGAGCTCTGCTACGCGACCCTCGCCCTCGTGACCGACTACGACTGCTGGCATCACTCCGAAGCGGCGGTGACGGTCGAGGCCATCCTCGCGACGCTTCATCATAACGTCGAGGTGGCGAAGCGGCTGCTCAGAAAAGCGGTGGCGAGCGCCGGGGAGGCGCGCACGTGCGGGTGCGGGAATGCGTTGGACAACGCGCTGGTGACGGCGCCGCAGTGCATCCCCGGGGAGACGCGCAGACGGCTGAAACTTCTGATCGGCCGGCGCCTTCCCTCACGGAAAGGAGGCAAGCAGGATAATGGGTAAGTTATTGGTGGTGGGGTCGGTGGCCTTGGACACGGTCAAAACCCCCTTCGGGCATGTCAGCGAAGTGTTGGGAGGATCCGCGACGTTCTTTGCCACCGCGGCGAGCTACTTCGCGTCGGTGGACTTGATCGCGGTCGTCGGAAAGGACTTCCCGGAAGAACACCTCACCTTTTTGAAAAGTCGCGGCATCGACCTGGCGGGGCTCGAACGGCAGGACGGCGACACGTTCAGGTGGGAGGGAGAGTATACGCACCAGCTCAACGAGGCCCACACGCTGGATACCCGCTTGAACGTCTTCGAGACGTTCCGGCCGAAGATCCCGGACGCCTACAAGTCGCCGGATCTGCTCTTTCTCGGCAACATCGATCCCGAGCTTCAGCTCGACGTCCTCAACCAGGTGTCGCGGCCCAAGCTCGTCGCCTGCGATACCATGAACTTCTGGATCGAAGGCAAGCGCGACGCCTTGTGGCGGACGTTGGAACACGTGGACATCCTGATCATCAACGACGGAGAGGCGCGTGCGCTCGGCCAGAACCCGAACCTGGTGCAGGTCGCCAACGAGATTTTGGCGCGGGGTCCCCAGTATCTCATCGTCAAGCGTGGAGAGTACGGCGTCCTCATGTTCGACCGGCGGCACACCTTTGGCGCGCCGGCCTTTCCACTGGAGCAAGTCCTCGACCCGACCGGCGCCGGGGATACCTTCGCGGGGGGATTTATGGGCTACCTCGCAGCTACCGGGAACATCTCCCAGGCCTCCCTGCGCCAGGCAACCGTGTTCGGCAGCGTGATGGCGTCCTTTACCGTAGAAGCGTTTAGCCTTGACCGTCTGCGCAACCTGGATTACAAAGAGATCGAGGCAAGGTTCCGCGAATTTAAGCGATTGACTCATTTTGAGGACCTGACCTGACGCGCAGCCAGCCGTGCCTCGAGGATACTATGGAATACGTATGTGTGAAAGCGACCGCTTTTCGACTCGTGCTGGTGCTCGTGGCGATCCATACCGTGGTCGCCTGCGCGTCGGAAAAGGACCTCAAGCGGGCGGACGGGTACTATCAGGAAGGTGTCGCGCTCCTGAGGGCGGACCCGCAGCGGGCCTTCGTCTCCTTTCAGCGGGCCGTGCAGGACAATCCCCGCCACAAGGACGCCCTGTACTATTTGGGGCACTTATATGCCCAGCAGGGCAAGCTGGAGGCGGCGGAGGAGAAGTTCCGTGAAGTGCTGCGCATCGATCCGGACTACTCGGAAGCCCACACCTACTTGGGACAGGTGGTCGCGCAGCAGGGGCGCTGGGACGAAGCGATTGCGGCCTATCACCGGGCCTTGTCCAACCCCCTCTACGGGACGCCGGACCTGGCTCGGTTTCACCTCGGCCGGGCGCTGGCCCACGAAGGAGAGTTGGAGGGAGCCATCCAGGCCTACGAGGACGCCTTGCTGGTGAGCCCGCTCAGTGTGCCGGAAGAGGCGCTCAGGCTCGAGCTGGGACGCGCCTATTACCGTCTGGGGCGGGATAAAGAGGCGCGGGAGGCGCTGGTTCGGGTCGTGAGCTTGGATCAGAAGGGGCAATACGCGGACGCCGCCAATGAGTTACTGGGGCGATTGCGGCCGTAACGGGGTGATATGGAATCGGTCGGCGAATTTTTTCGGCACGTACGCGAAACGAAGGGTCTGACCATCGATGAGGTCGCGTCCAAGACGCGCATCCGGACGGATTTCCTGAAAGCGCTTGAGGAGGGCAACTTTGCGAAGCTGCCCGATCAGGTCTTCGCCAAGGGATTCGTACGCACCTACGCCCGGTCGTTGGGGCTGGACGAGGACGATGCGATGAACCGCTTCGTGCAGACGGCGGGCGCGTTTTACGACAAGCAGGAGGAGCGCGAGCGGCTGCGCGTCAAGCAGGCGGAGGACGAGCGGAGGAAACGGGCGAACAGGAAGATCCTCGCCCTCGCGGTCGGTGTGGCGCTGCTGTTGCTGGTCCTGCTGCTCACGCGGGAGCAATCGGGGCTCGTCCTGAGGCGGCCCGCATCGGAGCCCCCGCCGTTTGCCGTCCATACCCCCCCGGCCGTCGTGCCGCCTGCGTCGGAACCGGCGCTGCCGCCGCCGAAGTCGTTGCCAGCTCTCGAGGAGGTCCCAGATGAAGGGCAAAACGCGGATGTCGAGGTCGCCGCGCCCGCCCCTCGCTCCACGGCCAGCGCCCTGACGCAGCCGGCGACGGCCTCCGCGTCCACCCCCCTCCCCAACAAGCCGGCGCGGGAGGCGGCGGTCGGGCCGCCCATGGTGCTGGACCTCGAGGCGCTCGAGCTGACCTGGGTTGTCGTGCAAGTCGACGAGGGCAGCCCCCACGAGGCGCTCCTTCGCCCCGGCGAGCGCGTGAGCTGGGAGGGGCGGGAGCAGTTTACGCTCACGCTCGGCAACGCGGGGGGCGTCCGCGTCGAGCTCAACGGCGAGCAGAAGGGGCCCTTCGGGCCCAGCGGCAGCGTTGCGCGGGGCATCGTCCTCAAACGCGAAGGGTAGTGCTCACAACCTCACCCGTCGTTCGGCAGTCCTGGCAGGAGAGTCTGCTTCCCTTCTCCCCCTTCACTTCTGGTTCGGCGTCCCAAGTCCCACGTTCCAGGTCCCACGTAAGTCTTCTCATTCTTCACGTGGGACGTGGGACCTGAGACCTGGGACGTGCGATTACCGCCCGCCATGTCTCGCCCTTGACAACCGCGGAACGTTCCGTCGAGCATAGGCGGCCCTTGCGCCGAGTGCCCTCATGAAGAAACGAATCAAAAGCGACGATCCCGTCGAAGCCGCGGTGGCGCATCTCCGACCCCGATTGCCCTTTCAGCCGCGGGTCGGGGTGATCCTGGGGTCCGGCCTGGGCGTCTACGCGGACCGGCATCCGGCCAAGCTCGTGGTCGACTATGCGGAGATTCCCGGGTTCCCCCCCTGCACGGTCGAGGGGCACCGGGGCCGCTTGGTTTTCTCGGCCCCGTCAGGGACGCCGGCCCTGCTCATGCAAGGGCGGATCCATCGCTACGAAGGCCGGTCCCTTGAAGAGGTGACCAGGCCGATCCGAATCCTCGGCGCCTTGGGCCTCGACACGCTGGTTCTGTCGTGCGCCGCCGGCGCACTGGCCGACCTGCCTGCCGGACAGCTCCTCTTGATCCATGATCATCTCAATCTGATGGGGGATAATCCGCTGATCGGGCTGAGCCGAGAGCCGGACGGCGTGGACGGGTTTGTCGAGATGGCGAAGGCTTACGATGCGTCGCTCCTGGACCTGGCCGAGTCCCGCGCCGCCTCCGTCGGCGTCCCGACCCGGCGGGGGGTGCTGGCCTGTGTCACCGGCCCCACGTACGAAACGCCGGCCGAGGCCGCCATGCTGCGCGGCTTGGGGGCCGACGCCGTGAGCATGTCCACGGTGCCGGAGGTGATCATGGCGCGCGCGCTGGGCCTCCGCGTCTTGGCCTTCGCCCTCATCACCAATCGGGCCGGCGTCCCCATCGACCAGACGGACTCCCACCGCGCGGTCGTGACCAAAGCGGAACGGATGACCGAGAAGGTGGCACATTTCCTCGACGGATTGCTTTCCGGATTGGCGGTTCCGGCCGGGTGATCCGCGGCGTCGAGCTCGCCCGTGCCCCAAGGCGTCTGTTGACAAGGATGAAGAACCGTTGCTATATTTTCTCACTTATTCGAGTCCAACCCCGCGCAATGATCGTCCTGTAGGCAGCACAAAGGAGGAGGAAGTGATGGGCAATTTTCTCAAGTCCGTAGGTCTGCTCATGGCAATCTTGTTCATGGGCGCGAGTTTAGCGATGGCCGCCGAGAAGGATCCGCTGAAGCCGCGTGTTCCGGCTGACCAGCGGAAAGAGGCCAAGAAGATGGATAACCCCGTCCCCATGACCAAGGAGAACGTCGCCAAGGGAAAGGCGCTGTTCGAGGGGAAGGGAACCTGCTTCAACTGTCATGGGAAGGCCGGTGACGGCATGGGTCCCGCCGGCAAGGTGCTGAACCCCAGCCCGCGTAATTTCACCAACTGCAAGTTCCACCAGAAGCGGAAGGACGGCGAGCTCTTCTGGGTGATCAAGAACGGCAGCCCGGGCACCGGTATGGTGTCTCTGATTCCCTCGGCGATCACGGAAGAAGAGGCGTGGACGATCATCAATTACGAGCGCACCTTCTGTGAGAAGTGGGCGAAGAGGGTTGAATAACGCACCTCGCCCGCGACTCCAGACCGGATCGAGATCGAGATAGGTCGCTCCCTCGAGCGGCCACATCCGAAGAGAAAGGCAGAGGAAGCCCCTTCCTCTGCCTTTTTTTATGGATCGGTGCCCTGGGCGTCGACGAGGGTTTCCGCCCCGGAGAGGCGGAGGTATTTGAAGGGCGCCAAGACCTTGGTGTAGAATGGCCGGACGCTGAGCGTGATGGTACATTGACCAGGCGTGCGCCGTGTGCTCACAATCATGCCGTGGGTGCGCTCTGTGGGCCGAGGTTGGTGTGGTCGATTAACCCGGTGAATCACCGAGATCGAGGTCGGTGCATGAAAAGGGGGCAGGGTACGAACATGAGAGGGTGGAGACGAAGCAGAGTTGCCGTTCTTGGCGCCGTGGTGTTGGCTGCATGCGGTCTAACGGGTTCCATGATGTCCCTTGGGACCGACCTCGCGGGAGCGGCGGTGCCCCCCTCCTTCGTCGAGGGCTTTTCGAAGATTGTCGATAAGGTCACGCCGGCCGTCGTCAACATCGCGGTGACCGCCGAGCGTTCCCGCGCACCCGGAGGCCCGCTCCCACCGGGGCCCTTCGGAGGACCGCCCGGCCCCACGCCGCCGCCTCCTCCAGGGCGCCCGGGCCAGAGTGCGGGGTCCGGGGTCATCGTCAGCTCCGAGGGGTTCATCGTGACCAACAATCACGTCGTCGAGAACGCCGCGGAGATCACCGTCACCCTCCATGATCGCCGGGAATTTACCGCCAAAGTCATCGGGACCGATCCCAAGTCCGATCTTGCCGTCATCAAAATCGAGGCACAGAGACTGCCATATCTCGAATGGGCCGAGCATGAAAAGCTCAAGGTTGGAGACGTCGTGCTGGCCTTCGGAAGCCCCTTTGGCCTCAACTCAACGGTGACCTTGGGCATCATCAGCGCCATGGGCCGCGGCAACGTCGGCATCGCGGATTACGAGGACTTCATCCAGACCGACGCGGCGATCAATCCGGGCAACTCCGGCGGGGCGCTGGTCAATCTGCAGGGCCGGCTGATCGGGATCAACACGGCGATTTTTTCGCGCACGGGCGGGTCCGAGGGGATCGGGTTTGCGATCCCCGGCAGCATCGCGATCGACATCGTCAGCAGCCTGACCACGTCCGGAAGAGTCGTGCGAGGCTGGATGGGGATCGCGATCCAGGAAGTCACCCCGGCGTTGGCCAAGTCGTTCAAGCTGCCGGAGAACAAGCGCGGCGTGCTGATCAGCGACGTGAATGAGCAGGGCCCGTCCGCGAAGGCCGGCCTCCAGCGCGGGGACGTGATCGTCGGATTCGACGACGAGCCGATCGAGAACGTCAGCCAGTTACGGAACGTGGTCGCGCGGACCAAGGTTGGGCGCGACTCCAGGGTGACGGTCGTTCGCGAGGGAAAAGAAAAGAGGGTCGTCGTCACCATCGGCGAGCGTCCACCGGACGAGATGCTGGCGCGCCGTGAGCCTGTGCCGCCCCAGCCGGAACAAGAGGAACAGAAGCCCGATAACGTCCTGGCCTCCTTGCGGGTTCAGGCCCTCGATCAGGAGATCATGGGCCAACTGAACATCTCCGGCGATACCAGCGGCGTCGTCATCAATCACGTCGAGCCGGGCAGCGCGGCGGAAGCGGCCGGTCTCCAGCGCGGCGACGTCATCCAGGAAGTCAACCACGAGGTCATCAAGAGCCTGGAGGACTACAAGAGGATCTCAGCCCAGATCAAGAAAGAGGAAATGGCGGTCCTGCTGCTCAGCCGGCAGGGGAACAATCTGTTCGTGGCGGTGAACCCGAAGTAACCCTGACGGTTCGTAGCCCGAGAGGCGAGCGGCGAATGGCTGAGGGCTCAAAGATCAACAAGCTGCAGAGGTGGCTGCAAGACAAGGTCTTCACGCCGCTAGAAGACAAGAAGATGCCGGTCATGGAGCACCTCGTGGAGCTCCAGGTCCGGCTCACCCGCTCGGTCGTCGTCATCGGGATCGTCTTCGTCGGCACGTTCTTCTACGCCGCAGAGCTCGTGGAGTGGCTGCGGGTGCCCCTGCAAAACATGTTCGTGCCCAAGCAGCTGGCCTGGGTTCCCACGGACTTGCCCTCACTCCAGTTCGTCTTCCTGGCGCCGGCCGAGGCCCTCTGGCAAAACATCAAGGTCGCGGGGCTCTTCGCGATCGTCCTGGCCTGTCCCTGGCTCCTCTGGGAAACCTGGCAATTCGTCGTGCCCGGTCTCCACGGACAGGAACGCCGGTTCGTGGCGCCCTTCACCCTGATCAGCACGCTGGCCTTCTATGCGGGG
>JBFKNO010000017.1:0-18997 GCA_041629275.1 Nitrospiraceae bacterium | reverse complement strand
GGGAAGCGCGTCCCGGCCAAGGTGGTCAAGCCACCTTTTTACAAAAGAAGGCGTAACTAGGTAAGTGGGTAACTGGGTAATTGCGGAGGAAAAGAAGGATTCCAAGTTTTCCAATTACCCACTTACCCACTTACCCAATTACGATGCTCGCCGAAACAAACGCGCTGGAAACGTGAACACGAAGAACATCTATAAGGGCCGCGTCGTGACGCTGAACCTCGATACGGTGACACTGCCGAACGGCCACAGTGTCACCCTTGAGACGATCCGGCATCCCGGGGCATCGGCGATCGTGCCGTTGAAAGACGACGGCACGGTCGTCCTCATTCGCCAGTTTCGCCACGCGGCCGGCGGCTTCATCTACGAGATCCCTGCCGGGACCCTGAAGGACGGGGAGGCTCCGGAAGCCTGTGCCGCGCGCGAATTGGAAGAGGAGATCGGGTATCGCGCCGCGGTGCTCGAGCACCTGTCCAGCACCCTTCCCGCTCCGGGCTATACGGACGAGGTCATTCACATCTACAAAGGAACCAGCCTGACGAAAAGCGTCCAGAGCCTGGACCACGACGAGGTGCTTGAGATTGTCGAGATGCCGCTCGAGCAGGCCGTGGGAGCGATCGGGACGGGCCAGATCCGCGACAGCAAGACCATCATCGGCCTGCAACTCGTCTACATGAAGGAACGAGACAAGGGGAAAGGAGTGAGGAGTGAGGAGTGAGGCAAGGAAGAGAGATTGCTTCCACGCTATCTGATGAGAAACCCTGAGCGCAGCGGGTCGTCCGGGTCGATGAAGAATTCGTGCTTGCCCGTGAGGTAGGCGGTGCCTCGAATCTCCGGGATCACCGCGACCTGGGATGCCAGGTCGACGACGGCGTCGATCCGCCCCACGAATCGGGTCCCCAAGATACTCTCCACGACGAGATCCTGGCCCGGCTCCACCTGCCGCCGGGCATGCCTGAGCGCAAGGTGCGCGCTGACCCCGGTCCCGGTCGGACACCGATCCAACTGACTCTCCGCGAAAATGCAGACCTGCCGGCAGGCAGCCCCCGCTCCCGCAGGGCCAACGAACACGGTCCCGTACAAGAAGCTCAGCTCCGGCTCAACAGGATGCTTGATCGTGTCTGTCTTGGACACGGCCTCTTTGATCGCCATGCCGACCTCGGTCAGTCGACCGGCAAACCGGGGTAATAAGTCCAGCCCCAGCTCCTCCGCCTGGCAAAAGGCATAGAAGGCTCCTCCAAAGGCCAGATCGTACCGAACCCGACCGAGCCCAGGGACCGACGTCTCCTGATCCAGCCCCGCCGCGAAGGACGGGACATTGAGAAAGGCGACGGACGCGACGCGCTTCCCGTCGAGGGTCGCCCGAGCCGTGACGACCCCGCTCGGCGTCTCGAGCTTCAGGACGGTCTCCGGCGCAGTCACCGGGAACAGGCCCTGCTCGAGCAGGACGGTCGCCAGCCCGATGATCCCGTGGCCACACATGGTGCTGTACCCCTCGTTGTGGAGGAACAGCACGCCGAGGTCGGCGTGGGAGACGGAAGGCGGGACGACCACACACCCGTACATGTCCGGATGACCCCGTGGCTCCCGCATGAGCGCCGTGCGGAGGTGGTCGAACTGCGCCTGGGCTGCGCGACGCTTTTCGAGGATCGTCCGGCCCGGCAGCTCCGGAAACCCCTCGGTGATCACCCGGAGCGGCTCCCCGCCGACGTGGACGTCGATGGCGCTGATTCGGTGCATGGGAAGTCGGAGAAGCGCGACGGCTGAGCCGGCCCGCGTTGAGAAGGGGTCAACTCACATGTTCCGTCATGAACCAGCCCGCGATCGACAGCCGCTTCTGTGCGCCGGCCAGCGCATCGACGCGGCACACGCGGTGAAAGCGCGGGACGGTGAACAGGACGAGCGACCCGGGCCGCGGCGCGATGCACTGATTGATCTCCAGTATCCGTTCTCCACTTTTCTGCCTCGCATCATACACGATGAGCTCACCACCCCAATCCGGATGCCAGTCTTCGTGAACGTAGGTGGCCAGCGCGATGCGTCGGAGCGCGCGATACGGTTGACGGTCACGGGAATAGGCTTCGTCCGTATCATCATGCGTCGACAGGCAATCTCCCGCACCGTAGGAGTAGAAACTGAAGCTCAAGTGCCGCTGCTTGATGTCGGGGAACGACTCCATGTAGTCCGCAATACAGGGCAGCATCAGCTTATCGAGAAAAACCTTGGCTTCGGCGGGCGCCATCTCCGCTTTGAGCCAGTTGCCGCAATCGGGGAAGGCGGCGTTGACCTCGGGCATGTCGCTCAGCGACTTCCATTTTGAAGAAGCCATCGCGTCTTGAAACATCCGCCGCTCATCCGGGGTCCAAAACTCCTCCAGCACGAGGATCGGGTCCTTGTGAAAGGAAAACTTTCTCGGGCTGAACTCTGCGTAGCGAATCCTCATGACCCCCGATCCTTCTGGGTCAGTAGGCCATAGGGGGCGAGACCTTGTCAATCTCGCCCGGTCCGACTCCCTCCCTCGAAATCTTCACAACCAATTGTTTTTTATATTTTTTGATCGGTCACGCCGAGGCACACCGTCGCGAAGCTATACTTGAGGGGAGATTGCGGCGGCGCCTGTTCCCAAGGGTGACGGGGTGTCAGCCGACATTGTCCCAAAAACGCAAGGGCGCGTCGTGGGCGTCACATGTCCAAAATGTCACTTCCAGCAGGAGGGCGGTGAGGAATGCCTGCGCTGCGGCATTATCTTCAGGAAATACAAGCCACTGCCACACCCTTCGACCGGTGACCAGGCGTCTCCGTCCGGCCCATCGGCCGATCCCAGTCCGCACGAGCACCTGCGGCTTCAAGCCGACCAGGCCGAGGAGACGCCGGCGCCCGAAGCCGAGGAGGCGTGGGACGACGACGCGCTCGAGAGCCCGCGCCCGCACCGCGGGGTCGGCTGGCTCAAGTGCGGCTTCCGCATCCTCCCGTGGCTCTCGCTCACCGCGATGATCGCCGTGTGCTACCTGGTCTTGCAGCAGGCCCCCCCGCTGCAGATCAAGATGGATCCCCGGGCCCTGGCCCGTGTCGATCAGAAGATGCAGGAGCTCCAGGTCGCCGCGCAAACAGGCCAACCCTATACGCTGAACCTCGATGAGGCGGAGCTGAACGCGTGGCTGCAGGCAAACCTGGCGTTGAGCCAGGGGCGATCACCTCAGGCAATCTCGGGCCTGATGCCGACGACGAACGCCCCGGTGGACGATCCACGATTCCAGGAGACGCAGGGTGCCATGCAGGATCTCAAGGTCAACCTGGTGGACGACCGCGTCCGGGCCTACGCCGTGTTCCGGTTGTACGGCCAGGACGTGTCGCTGCTGCTCGAAGGCCAGGTATTTGCGGAGAACGGGCACCTTCGCTTGAAGCCGACCGATGCCAAGATCGGCTCTCTGCCCATCCCCAAGGTGACGCTCGACCGCGTCGCACAGCGCCTCTTCGACTCACCCAAATCTCGTGACTCGTTCCAGCTCAGCCCGCACATCAGCACGGTCGATATCAGACGCGGACGCCTCTTCGTCGCGTTCCACTGACCCGTTCGAGCAGTCCGCGTGGAAGAACGGCTGACGGGCACACCTGCGCTCGACAGCACGCGCCTCTGTGCTCAATGCATGGTGGAGAGGCGGAGCAGGGCGAGGTTGGCCTGCATGACGAAGAGCTGGAACGAGTCCCATTTGGCGTCGTCGATCTGGCCGGACCGTTGATCCACCCAGATCAACCCCACCGTTCTCGTGGGAAGGCACAAGGGCCCGAGGGCGAAGGCGGAGGGATGGACGGCGTCCAGGATGCCGGGCGGTAAGGGAAGAGGGAGCGCCGCGTCGGCCGCGAAACGCATCGGGACCCGCTTGGCCATGCATTGGGCAAGTATGTCGCCCTCGACATCGGTGGGCACGACGAACAGCGGGAGGAGGGCCGGGACGTCCGAGCCGAGGCCATAGCGCCCGACCGCCAGCGGCTTCCCCGGCACCATCAAGAGCACGAGGGCGTGGTCGAACCCCAGCGCCTGATGCAGGCCCTCGAGAACGGACCTCACCACCGCATTGAAGTCGTTCCCCGTCATGACCTGGGTGCTCAGGTCCTTGAGCGAATTCACCAGCAGAGTGGGCGAACCGCTCGGTTTCGCCGGTTCGGGATGACGGGGGGGGCCGGGCTTCTTCTGTTCCACCATCTGGGAGAAGGCGATGCTGCTCTCGATCAAGGAATTGGCTCCGAGATCGGATAGTCGTCCGTCGCCCCGCACCTGAGGGCAAAAGTAGGATGAATCCAGGCCCAAGCTTTTGCCCATGCTGCAGGCCTTCTGGAACGCTTCGGCGAGGATTTCCTGCATGCGCCGGATGGGCACATTGAAGGTCTCCGACGCGTGCTGGATCTGCTCGTTCAGCCGCGCGACGGATTCGTCGGTCAGCGGCGAGAGGAGCAGGTTGACGACCTGGTTCGCGAAGACCACGATCGCCTCCTTCCGCTCCCGCAGATTCCAGCGCATCGAGGACGACCAGTTCGGAGCCTTTGCGACGAGCTCCTCGGGCAGGTTGCAGACCTTCAGGATCCCTTCGCTGAGCTCGAACGGGCTGAGATCAAGCACGCGCTGACACGCCTCCTCGAAGGCGACGCCCTCGTCGTTCATCAACTGCTCGATCCGTTTGAACTCGTTGGGAAGGTACAGGGCGACCGCGAGCGTCCCGATGCTCTGGAGTTGCGACGTGGTGAAGATGCCCTCCGTGTCGGGCAGCCGGAGACCTTCACCCAGCGCTTTGGCCTGGTGCGCCGCGACCAGCGACTTCGCGATGAGACCGTGAAGATGGATCCCCTGCGGCAGCTTCTGCTGAGCCATGTCGATGAACTCGGCGGCCACCGCCACGTCGCGGATCGTGTTATAGCCGACCTGAACGATGGCCCTGGTCACGGTCGTGATCGGCTCCGATCGAGTTCGATAGTACGCACCGTTTGCGACGGCCAGCAGTCTGGCGGAAAAGGACTGGTCTTGGAGGATCGTCTTGGCCAGCTCCCCGATGTCCGTCTGCACCTTCGAGGCCAGGCTCACCACGCGCCCAACCGTCCGCCTGAGCACCGGAAGCGAGCGCTCGTCCAACTTGGCCCGCACCGCCTCCAAGACCGGGTGCGGCAGCGGCTCAGGGCGGGCTTCTGTCTTCGCGGTGGTCATGCCAAACCTTTGGGTCCTCTCCGTCTTATCGGCCAAACCGCGCGAAACATAAGGCCCTGGCCGATTCACGCGCCAGGGTGCGCGCGCGGGGGACCGCACAGAGAGGAACAGAGGGCGAGGAACAGGGGAATCGGTGGCGGGACGAGGTCAGGCCGTCCGCGGGCGGCCTTGCGGCGGAGGCGGCGCAGCACTGTCCGCTTGGCGGGTCGGGGCAGGGGCGTAAGCGTCCATTGGTGGGCAGGTGCAGACGAAGTGCCGGTCGCCGTAGGCCTCGTCGATCCGGCCGACGGCGGGCCAGAACTTGCGTTCGCGAACCCACGAAGCGGGAAACGCCGCCTGCTCGCGGGTGTAGGGACGTGACCAGTCCGTCGCGGTCACCACCTCCACGGTGTGCGGGGCGTGCCTGAGGACGTGACGATCGCGCGGCATACGGCCGTCGATCACGTCCTGGATCTCGCCGCGAATCGCGATCATCGCGTCACAAAACCGGTCGAGCTCCGCCTTGCTCTCGCTTTCCGTCGGCTCGATCATCAGCGTGCCGGGCACGGGGAACGACATGGTCGGCGCATGGAAGCCGAAATCCATGAGTCGCTTGGCGACATCCACGACCTCGACCCCCGCGGACTCCTTGAACGGCCGGACATCGACGATGAACTCGTGCGCCACGAAGCCGTTTCTCCCCGTGTAGAGGATGGGAAAATGCTTCTCCAACCGCTTCGCCATGTAGTTGGCGTTGAGGATCGCGACCTCCGTGGCCTTGGTCAGACCACGAGCCCCCATCAGGGCGATGTAGACCCAGGAGATCACCAGAATGCTGGCGCTTCCGTAGGGAGCCGCGGCGATCGGTCCGATCGCACGCTCGCCCCCAACCCGCCGAAGCGGATGGCCGGGGAGGAACGGGGCGAGGTGCGCCGCGACACCGATGGGGCCGACCCCGGGCCCGCCGCCGCCGTGCGGGATGCAGAAGGTCTTGTGGAGATTCAAATGACAGACGTCGGCGCCGAAGTCTCCCGGGCGGCACAGGCCCACCTGTGCGTTCATATTGGCGCCGTCCATGTAGACCTGGCCGCCGTGTTGGTGGACGATCTCGCACATGCGACGCACACGCGCCTCGAAGACGCCATGGGTGGAGGGGTAGGTGATCATCAGCGCAGCGAGGTCGGCCCCGTGCTCCTCCGCTTTGGCCTCGAGGTCGGCCAGGTCGACGTTGCCCTGCCCATCACAGGCCACCGTGACGACGCTCAGCCCCGCCATGACGGCGCTCGCCGGATTGGTGCCGTGCGCGGAGACCGGGATCAAGCAGATGTTGCGTCGGCCTTCCCCGCGCTGTCGGTGGTACGCGCGGATGACCAGCAGCCCCGCGTATTCTCCCTGTGAGCCCGCATTCGGCTGCAGGGAAACCGCGGCGAAGCCGGTAATCTCCGCGAGCCACCCTTCGAGCTGCTCGCAGAGCGCCTGGTACCCGGCCGTCTGCTCCGCCGGCGCGAAGGGATGGATCCGGCCGAACCCTTTCCAGGTCACGGGGATCATTTCCACGCTCGCGTTGAGCTTCATCGTACAGGAGCCCAGCGGGATCATGCTGTGCACCAGGGAGAGGTCCCGGGACTGGAGCCGATAGATGTATCGAAGCATCTCGTGCTCGGAGTGATACCGATGGAAGACCTCATGGGTGAGATATTTCGAGGTCCGCTGGAGCTCCGGGGGAAAGGACAGGGTCACGCTCCCGGCGAGGCCCTCGACACTGAAGCCGACGTCTTGCTTGCCCGAGAAGACCTCCCAGAGGGTCGCGATCTCGCTCGCGGTGGTGACTTCATCGAGGGAGACGCCGATCCAGCCCTCGTCATGGGCGCGGAGATTGATGCCGCGCTCCCGCGCCGCTGCCACCACGGTCTCCGCAGAGCCCCGGGCAGGCCGCACCGTGACGGTGTCGAAGAAAGGGCCCTCGGTCAGCCGGCAGCCGAGGCGACGGAGCCCTTCAGCCCGCACCACGGCGAATCCATGGACCCGCTCCGCGATGCGTCGCAAGCCGTCCGGGCCATGGTAGACCGCGTACATGCCCGCCATCACCGCGAGCAGCACCTGCGCCGTGCAGATGTTGCTCGTCGCCTTCTCACGCCGGATGTGCTGCTCCCTGGTCTGCAGGGCCAACCGGAAGGCCGGCTTCCCCGTCGCGTCACGAGCCACCCCGACGATCCGGCCCGGCATCTGGCGCTTATGGTCTTCCTTGGTCGCCAGGAAGGCGGCGTGCGGCCCGCCGAATCCCAGTGGCACCCCGAAACGCTGGCTGGATCCAATCGCGATATCTGCACCGAACTCGCCGGGCGGCCGGAGCAGCGTCAGCGCGAGCAGATCCGTCGCCATCACGACCAGGCAGCCCGCGGCATGGGCTCGGTCGATCACGGACGCCTCGTTCCGGACCGTGCCGTGGGTCGTCGGGTACTGCAGCAGCAGGCCAAACGCCTTCAGCTTCGCGAAGTCGGCGGTCTCGGCCGGACCGACGTGCAGGCGCACACCGATGGGTTCCGCACGGGTCTGCAGCACGGCGATGGTTTGCGGGTGGCAGGCCTCGTCGACAATAAAGGTTGCGCGCTCCTCATCGGCCGCGGCGTGGCGGTGCGCGACCGCATAGCACATATGCATCGCCTCGGCCGCGGCCGTTGCCTCGTCCAGGAGGGATGCGTTGGCCACCGGGAGCCCGGTCAGGTCCGCCACCATCGTCTGGAAATTCAGCAGGGCCTCCAGGCGTCCCTGCGCGATCTCGGCTTGATAGGGGGTGTATTGCGTGTACCATCCCGGATGCTCCAGGATGTTGCGCTGGATCACGGGGGGCGTGATGCAATCGGAATAGCCCATGCCGAGGAAGGATCGGTAGACCTTGTTGCGATCATGCAGCCCGCGCAGCTCCGCCAGCGCTTCGAACTCGCCGCGCGCCTCCCCGAGGTTCAGCGGCGACCGGAGCCGGATCTCCTCGGGGACCGCCGCATCGGCGAGGGCGTCCAGTGACTTCAACCCCAGCGTGGCCAGCATCTCCTGGATGTCGGGGTCGGTCAGCCCGATGTGCCGGTGGGAAAAGGTATCCGGGGGACTCAAAAACTGGCGTGGATCCATTCAAGAGCTCCTCGAGGATGGCCGGGGGACGGGCAAGGAACAGGATTCGGAACGCCAACTGGTATATTGTGCCCTTTGGAAGCATTTGACGCAAGACGCGAAAATCCCTATCTTGCCTCCCTGGCTCCCTGTGCGCCATGATGAAACCGAACGCGTGCGGGTGCACGCGCCTCTCTTTTTCTAGCACGCTCGGAACGGGATTGCCAGGCTTGTTTCACCCACAATCTTCATGAGCACTTCTGCAAACACGGTGAGTGGCGAACGATGAAAGTGCACGACATTGTGATCGTTGGAGCGGGGCTCGCGGGGATGCGCGCGGCGGTGGCGGCCCAGACCCTGTACGGGCACCTGGACGTCGCCATCGTCAGCAAGGTTCATCCGGTCCGAAGCCATTCCGTCGCGGCACAGGGCGGCATCAACGCGGCCTTGGGCGACAATGATTCGTGGGAAGCGCACGCCTTCGATACGACGAAGGGGGGCATTTACCTGGCGGACCAGGATGCGGTCGAGGTCATGTGCCGGGAGGCGCCGGGGGACATCCTGGACCTGGAGCGCATGGGCGTCATCTTCAGCCGGGACGAGCGCGGGCGTATCGCGCAGCGGCCGTTCGGCGGGGCGGGTTTTCCGCGCACCTGCTACGCGGCGGACCGCACCGGCCACGCCCTCCTCCACGCCATGTACGAGCAGCTCCTCAAGCGCGGCGTCAAGGTCTATGAAGAGTGGTATGTCACCTCGCTCTTGGTGGAGGACGGCGCTTGTCGTGGCGTCATCGCGTGGGACCTCCTTCGCGGCGGCCTCCAGGCCATCGGGGCCAAAGCCGTCATCCTGGCCACGGGCGGGTGCGGGCGGGTGTTCCTGACCAGCACGAATGCCGTGATCAGCACGGGCGACGGGATGGCTCTGGCCTACCGCGCGGGCGTGCCGCTCGAAGACATGGAGTTCGTCCAGTTTCACCCCACCACACTCAAGGACACCGGCATCCTGATCACCGAAGGCGCGCGGGGCGAGGGTGGATACCTGCTCAACACCCTCGGCGAGCGCTTCATGAGACGATACGCGCCTGAGCAGATGGAGCTCGCCCCGCGCTCGACGGTGTCCCTCGCCATCGGCCAGGAGATCCTCGAGGGACGCGGCGTGGACGGGTGCATCCTCCTCGACCTCCGCCACCTCGGACGCGCACGGATCCTGGAGCGACTGCCCCAGATCCGTGAGCTCGCCCGCGAGTTCGCGGGGGTGGACCCCATCGAGTCGCCGATCCCGGTCCGTCCCGGAGCCCACTATCAGATGGGCGGGATCAAGACGACGATCTGGGGTGAGACCGAGATGCCGGGGCTCTATGCGGCGGGCGAATGTGCCTGCGTCAGCGTCCACGGCGCCAATCGACTCGGCGGCAACTCCCTCCTGGAAACCATCGTCTTCGGACGCCGCACCGGCACGCGCGCCGGGGAGTATGTGAGCAACCTCAGCCCCAAAGCCGTCTCCGACCGCACGCTGCAGGAGGAGGAGCGTCGCCTGGGACGCCTCATGCGAAACAGCCCCGGTCTGCGCGCCTGGCAGATCAGGGACGAGATGGGCAAGCTTCTCAGCCTGAACCTCGGGATTTTCAGGACCAAGGAGTCCATGCTCAAGGCCCAGGCCGAGCTCCGGCAGCTCAAGGCGCAGGCCGCACAGGTCTCCATCGAGGACCGCGGCAAGGTCTTCAACTCCGATCTGATCCAGGCCCTGGAGCTCGCCTCGCTGGCCGAGATCGCCGAGACCATCGTCAGCGGCGCCATCGCGCGGGAGGAGAGCCGTGGAGCCCATTACCGGTCCGACTTCCCCAAGCGCGATGACGCCAATTGGCTGAAGCACACCCTCGCCCACCACACCCCCGACGGCCCGCGCTTGAGCTTCAGCCCCGTCACCGTCACCCGTTTTCCGCCGAAATAGCTCCCGGACGAACTCCTTGACGGTTCCGCAGGCTCGACGTTGACAATGGGTTGACGATTCCTCGGACCGCGGAACGGTGCCTCATGGATGTTGACAATACGATTTTCATATTGTTGACAATATGTTGACAATATGCCAGCCTCTCCGGTGTGGACGCGAAACGAAAGATCCTGTCCTACCTGGCGCGTCGGGCCTCGGCCACCGGCGGCGAGCTGCGGACGCACCTGGGCATTTCTCGACAGGCGCTCAGCGGGCACCTGCGGAGCCTGGTCGAGGCCGGTCAGGTCGTCCGTATGGGGACGACCCGCAACGCGCGCTACATGCTGGCGAGCCGCGCGCCGGCGCCGACGGTGGTCTCTCGGACCCTGCGCACGGGCGGGCTCGATGAGGGCCGGGTCTGGGATGAGCTCGCCCTGCAGGTCTCCTTGCGCCGCGCTCTGCGGCCGAACGTCGAGGCGATCGTCCGCTATGCCTTCACCGAGATGGTGAACAACGCGATCGAGCATTCCGAGGCCGACCGCTGCACCGTCCGCCTCGGCCTCGACGCGGGCGCGGTGCGCTTCGACGTGCGCGATCCCGGGGTCGGGGTATTCCACTCCATCGCCTCGAAGCTCGGCCTGCCCGACGAAGAGCAGGCCCTGGTCGAGCTCTTGAAGGGGCGAACCACAACCATGGCCGAGAGCCACTCGGGGGAAGGCATTTTCTTCACCTCGAGGGCGGCGGACCGGTTCCTCCTCAGATCCCACCGCATCCAGGTCGAGTGGTATCGGGCGAAGGAGGACGTCTTCGTCTCCAAGCGACGCTACGTGGAGGGGACCGCCGTGCGCTTCGCAGTCCAGCGCAGCACGACCCGTCGGTTGGACGAGGTGTTCGTAGAATTCGCCCCCGAGGAGTACGACTTTCAGTTCCAGAAAACGAAGGTCTTCGTCAAGCTGCTGCGGCCGGATTACGTCTCACGCTCGGAGGCACGGCGGCTCCTCACGAATTTGGAGAAGTTTCGCGAAGTCGTGCTCGACTTCAGGGACGTGCAATCCGTGGGGCAGGGCTTCGCCGACGAGGTCTTCCGCGTCTTCCGCCGCCGTCATCCCACGACCATGATCACGACCGAGAACACCAGCGCGGTGATCGACGCCATGATTCGTCACGTGTCGTCGTCCTGATCATATACAGAGGAGCCGCGAGGCGTTTACTCAACGGCTCCGCCCAGCCCTGTCACCATCACCCGGTTCCCGCCGAAGTAACTTCGGTGCTTAACTGGACCGTCGCATTGTCTGGGTTGCTGCCACTGCTCCCGACCACCATTTTTGTTTGCGCAAGTTGGTTTGAGCGATAGCATAGAGGCAGCATGATCCCGCGCCCAGCTGTCATGGCTGAATCCAGGGGGAAATCATTGCGAAGCCATATGCCGAAGTCTCGGGTCAGGGTGATCAATCATGCTTGATCCGACGGACGGATTCCAGAGCCATGGGAGCCATGGGTAGTTGCAGATATCTTCGTCTTGACTGATTCACGGACACCGAGCAGACCGTTTCTCACTCTCGAAGGGGCTTGGATGAGCTGATGCCACGATCCTGGGACGGTTTCTACCTCGACGGCCAGTCGGCCACCCGCCATCCCGTCACGATCCAGGCCATGCAGTCGGGTCTGCAGATCACCCGTGCCGGTGAACCCACGATCATTTGGCCCTACGCACAAATTCGCCAAACGCAGGGGCTGTACGAAGGCGAGCAGGTCCGGCTTGAGAGGGGTCATGGCGGCCATGAGGCGATCATCGTCCCGGATCAATCCTTCGGGACCGAGCTGCGTGCGCTCCTCCCCCACGCGACGAGCCATATTCACGATCCCTCCCGGCGCGGAAACAGAGTGCGATGGACCTTTGTGGCCGGTCTCGGCGCGATCGGGCTTGGCGCCGCGCTCTATCTCTGGGGCATTCCCGCCCTGGCTTGGGCTGTGACGCCATGGGTCCCGATCTCCTGGGAGAAGACACTCGGCCAGACCGTGATGACCCGCATGGACCTCGAGGACCGCCGATGCAAGAACCCGCTGCTCAACGAGGCCATGCAGGTCATGCTCGACAGGCTGGAGGCAGCCGCTCGTGCCAACCCTTACCAGATCAAGCTGATGGTGACCAATAACCCCTTCGCCAACGCCTACGCGGTGCCCGGCGGATACGTGGTCATGTTTCACGGGCTGATCAAAGTGAGTCAACGGCCTGAGCAGGTCGCCGGGGTCCTGGCGCACGAACTGCAGCACATCTATCAGCGCCACAGCATGCGGATGATCATCGAGCATACATCGGGAAGCCTCTTGCTCGGTGCGCTCGTCGGCGACTTCAGCAGCGCCATGGCCATCGGGTTAGAGGCGGCGCATACGATCGGGTTGTTGCGCTACAGCCGTGGCCACGAGCGCGAGGCTGACCTGAAGGGCATGGAGCTCATGGCCCGCGCAGGCATCGACCCCCGGGGCATGGTGGAATTCTTCGAAATATTGAGCCGCGAGGGCCCGCAACTTCCCGCCTTTATCGACTACGTGAATTCCCACCCCAGCAGTCAAGCGCGAATCGACTATCTCAAGAAATTGGCTGGGACCCTGGCTGTTGATGCGGAGCCCCTCATGAAGGAATCCGACTGGGAAGACCTCAAACAGCTCTGCCACAGCTCCGCAGGAGCGGATGGGAAACACAAGTCAAACCAGGCTCCCAAAAAACAGGTGGATTAACACCATACCCGGCTTCGACATCGTTCCCAACGACTGAGCATCGGCTCTCCTCTGCAAGCCCCTGGTCTTTCGCCCACTTCTCCTGCGGTGCCAAAAATTGTCCCCCGCGCCAGCCTCGAGCACGCCCATCGAGCCCGTCCCAGCAGGTTGCGCTTCTACCGCTATCGGCTAACCTTTTCTAGGTACTCTTTCCAAGGCAGCCGGCGGCAGCCGGGCAGTTTCCCACGGAAGCAGCCCGACGCCCCCCGCCGTGGCACCACTTTGGTCAGAGGGTCACAGCGGCAACTGCAGCCCTTCGGAAATGGCACATGGACCCGACCTGTCCCCAATGTCAACGGCCGACCGAAGCGCAGGGCTCCCTGACTGAAGACGGTGTCCTTCTCTCAGCCTGCCCCTCCTGCCATATCAACCTCCTCATGCTTCGCCCCCAGCCCGCGGAACCTGGCGGAGGACCCACGACAGGGGCTACCGCAGCGGCTTCGGTCGGATCCATGCCGACTCGTGCTCGGCAACGGCGCCTGGCGCGTTGGCTCTCCGTGTCCACCTTCGTCGTCAATCTCACGATCATCGGCGCGATCCTCCTGGGGTCCGTCATGGCCCTGCGGACCCTGTACGACCCCTACAATCTGGATGAGCATGTTCTCACACCGGTCATCCTGTGGATGAACGGTTGGACGGAGCTGCATCTCGCCGCAGCGCGCGGCGACACGGAGGAGGTCGCACGCCTGATTGCTGAGGGTGCCGACGTCCACGCCGCGACCGGCAAGGGGCGAACGGCCCTTTTTGAAGGGGCAAAACGCGGTCATCACGATATCGTCGACGTCCTCATCGACCACGGGGCACGAATTGACGCCACCGATGAGGCCGGGAAAACACCCCTCATGGAATCGATCGAGCACGGGCATGACCTGGTCGTCCAGGTTCTGGTTCAGCGTGGAGCTCAGGTCGATCTACACGAACCAACCCAGGGGAACACGGCTCTCCATGTCGCCGCGCAACGCAATCAATATTGGGCTGCCAGGCATCTCCTCGCAGGAGGCGCCGCCGTTGACAGCCGAAACGCGAATCGGGAGACGGCGCTTCACGTCGCCGCACGTCAGTCGTGGCACGAAAACGGATCGGTGGCGGCACTTCTCATTGAGTCTCATACAGATCTTGAAGCCCGAGACAACCAGGGATTCACCCCACTGATTCGCGCTGCACAGAATGGCCACCTGCCGGTCTTGTCCGCCCTCATGACCAGACGTGCCGACCCCAACGCAAAGTCGCACCAGGGATGGTCGGCCCTGTACCTGGCGGCGAAGGCCGGTCACACCCGCATCGCAAAAATCTTACTCGCTCGGGGCGCCGATCCCAACGCGCGGTGCGATTGCAGCAGCACGCCCTTGCATCAGGGGGTCAGATCAGGGAACGAGCGTGTCGTCGCGCTCCTCTTGGAGCGGGGAGCCGAGGTCAATGCAAAAGTGAGGGGGAAGACGGCTCTTCAGCTCGCCGAGGAGCGCAACCTGCATGCCATCTCACAGTTGCTCAGAGATCACGGTGGAACCACCTACCCAAAGATCTTTGCGCACGTCTCCCGCGCCCGGGCGCTCAAAAAAAGCAAGGATTACGCCGGGGCCGTCACGCAATACAGCCGGGCCATCGACCTCGATCCGACCGACGCCGAGCTGTATTACCTGCGGGGAGCGGTCCGCTTCAAAATGCTTGAGTATCCGCGCGCCCAGGAGGATTTCGAGCGATCGTTAGCGCTGGACCCCAGCCGTTTCGACGCGTACATAAAGGTGGCCTATATCCTCTCGCTGCAGCAGGACTGGGACGGCATCATCAGGCGCTGGGATCGCTTCCTGTCGCGCGAGCCGCATCACGCCAAGGCCCTGTACGAACGTGGGCGAGTGTATTTTCGCAAGGGTGCCTACGAGCGCGACGCCCCGGCCCGGGCACAAGCAGTCGCGGACACGCTCCTCTCCTGCCAGATGGGAAACGATGAGGGCTGTAAAACCTACACCGATACGACAGGCAAACCCGCGGCATGAACGTCCTGAGCCAGACAGAATCCACCACCGACATGCTCGAGTGCCTGCTCTGCAGGACCCGTCACCGTGTTCGGGATCTGCGCACCCTGCGTCGCCGATCGACCGCCACCTGTCGGCATTGCGGAGCGGCCTTTGTCGTGATGGACATGCCAGATTCTTCGGCGCCGCTCACCGAAGGACAATCCGGCGACGCGGAAACGCGCCCTGCTGCCTCCTCTGAACTCGTCTCCTCTCCCGAAACCAAGGCCGAGGTGCTGCGCTTCGCGTTCAACGGGCGGGGCGGCACCCTGTTCGGGATCCAGGTTGTGAACATGTTCCTAACCCTGCTCACGCTCGGCTTGTATTATTTCTGGGCCAAAGTCCGGATCAGGCGCTATCTTTTCAGCCAGGCCGGCTGTGCCGGCGATCGTTTCGCCTACCATGGCACGGGACGGGAACTGCTGACGGGCTTCGCCAAGGCGGCCCTCGTGTTTGGTGTCCCGTACTTCATGCTGGCAATCGTTCCGGATCTCCTCGAGATGGATGAGGTGGTCCGCTCCACGGCTGGGTGGCTGTCCGCCCTCGTTGTCTTTCTCTTCGTCCCTGTCGCAGTTGTCAGCGCCAGACGATACCGATGCAGCCGTACCTCCTGGAGAAATATTCGATTCTCGTTTCGGGGCCGGGTGTGGGATTTCGTGAAGTTGACCGTCAAGGGGTCCTTGCTGAACATCCTCACGCTCGGCGCGTACTACCCTTACTATCAAGTCCAGCGGCAAGACTTCCTGACGACCCACACGTATTTCGGCAGCCAGCCGCTCGGCTTCGATGGTGAAGCGGCGCCCCTGGTTCCCAGTTACACCACCGCGCTTCTCCTCACGCCTGTCCTGGCTTCCGTGATCCTTATGCTCCCGTGGTGGGGTGCGGCACTTGAGGCTCCCGGTCTCGCGATTCTCTGGATTCTGCTTCCCTACCTCCTCATGGTGCTCACCATAGTCCCGTTGTGGATCTGGTTTCTGGCCAAGAAGCAGCGCTATTTCTGGAACTCCACCTTCCTGGGGAACTCACGATGCCGCTGCACCCTGACGGGCCGCAAGCTGCTCAACCTCAAAATCGAAAACTTCTTCATCCTCGTCCTTACCCTCGGCTGTGGCTGGCCCTGGGTCACAGTGCGTACGACCCGGTTTTACCTCGACCACCTGACACTCGAGGGCCACGCCGATGTCGACGCGATCCAGCAGGACGCCCAATCCGCCCAGCCCACAGGCGAAGGGCTGGCCGACATGTTGGACATCGGCTTCGACATAGATTTCTAAGCCCACCAGACCCTGAACATTCGACCTGCAAATGGCAGCGGGCACTGCTGTCCCAAATAACCTTGGCTGTGTATTCAGCCCGGCTCACCAGGCCTGTTGAGGACGTCCGGAGCCCGACGATCACGATCAGGTGGGAGTTTGGCGGCGGACACGCGCTGGGGCCGAGCCGGGGCCCTGGCGGCCCGGGGCACAAGCCCAGCACGCTGGTTGCAAGACGCCATGTGCGCGTTCGTCTCGCCCGAGAACGGCCCACGCTCCGTTTGCGGAAAGGCTGCATTGCACAAGAGTGTCCCGGATCACTAGCCGAGCGCCTGCGAGGCGTAGTGCGGTCGAACCGCGCTTCGACAGGCTCAGCGCCCGAGTCGGCTGAGCTCGTCGTGGGCCAGGCTCAGTCGAGGGGGAGCGCTGAGCAGGACGGGCCCTTCGGGAAGACTCAGGGCAGGCGTGCCCCTTGCCCTGGACGGACGAAGACGCGCTGCTTTGGACAAGACTGGCCCCAGGTCCTTTTTCGCTGAGAAATGATTTGCTATTCACGATGTGAATAGATATCATTCATGTCATGAATAATAGACACCCTCTCCTCCCCAGGTACTTGACCTCCCATGTCGTGTGGGCGCTGAAGACCTTTCCCGTGGTGGTCCTCACCGGTGCGCGCCAGACGGGCAAGAGCACTCTCATTCGAGAACTCCTCCCGGGCTCGGCCCGGGAATACCGCACCCTGGACGATATCGACGTGCTGGAACGGGCCGAGCACGAACCCGAGGCGCTCTTGTCAACCAAACAGCCCCTCGCCATTGACGAGATCCAGCGCAGTCCCGACCTGCTGCTCGCGATCAAGCGTGCCGTGGATCGCGATCGTCGCCCGGGGCGTTTCCTGTTGTCGGGTTCGGCCAATTTGGCGCTTGCCGGCCAGGTCTCTGAGACCCTTGCGGGCCGGGCCATCTACTTGACCCTTCATCCCTTCACCATTGCCGAGCGCGCAGGGCATGGTCATACTGGCCCCTGGGAGTCGCTCCTGACGGACCCATCGCATTTGGAAGGGCATCACCCCGCCTTTCATGATCCCTGGTCACACCTGTTGTCCGGGGGTTTCCCGGTGGCCGCGCTGGCACCAGACCCCGCAAGTCGGCGCGCGTGGCTGGACGGGTATGTACGCACCTACCTCGAGCGAGACCTTCAGGCCCTCTCGGCCATAGAACATTTGGTGGACTTTCGCCGCCTCATGCGCATCGCCGCGCTTCGATCGGGCGCGCTGGTCAACCAGAGTGAAATGGCGCGTGATGCAGGCCTTTCCCAGCCGACGGCGCATCGGTATCTCAATCTGCTCGAGGCCTCGTATCTCCTGCACCGCCTCCCGGCCTACGCCGTCAACAAGACCAAGAGGCTGGTGAAGTCGCCTAAGCTGTACCTGTGCGATACGGGCTTGGCGAGTCATCTGGCCGGAGCCGAGACAGAAGAGGGCCTCGCGTCCTCCGCCTTGGGTGGTGCCTTGCTCGAAACCATGGTCTTGGGCGATCTGCTGGCTTGGCGCGAGGCCGCGACGCCACGCCCCGAAGTCCTCTACTGGCGTGTCACGACCGGGGCAGAGGTCGACTTCATTCTGGAACGGCGAGGGCGTGTGGTCCCGATCGAGGTCAAAACTGCCAGCCGACCTCGTCGTGCAGACGTCCAGCACCTTCGCCTCTTCCTCGACGAGTACGGAAAGAACGCGCCGCATGGCGTGCTGCTGCACACGGGGGAGCGAGCCGAGCCGCTGGCGGACCGCATATGGGGTATCCCCTTGTCGGCGGCCCTGGGGATCTCCCGAGCGCCCAGAGGGCCTCGCGCGGCGTAACCCTTGCCACCAGCCCGTCCTCGTGTTGACCCTGTTATTGTTATAATACTGGGCAATGCGAATCCTAGTCATCGAGGACGAGGCCAAAGTCGGCTCCTTCATTCGCCGGGCGCTGGAGGAGGAGAGCGCGGCGGTCGACCTCTGCAGCGACGGGGAGCAAGGCCTGGAGTGGGCCCTGGGCGGGAGCTACGACCTGATCGTCCTCGACCTGATGCTGCCGAGCATGCCCGGCCTCGAGATTCTGAAGCGCCTTCGCAAGGAAGGGCTGCAAACGCCGGTGTTGATCCTGACGGCACGGTCGCAGGTCGACCAGAAAGTGCAAGGCCTGGACGCCGGGGCGGATGACTACCTGACCAAGCCCTTTGCGATCGAGGAGCTTCTCGCCCGCGTCCGGGTGCTCCTGCGTCGCGGGACCGGTGAAGCCAAGGGAATCCTGCAAGTCGATGATCTGGTCCTCAACCCGGCGAGCCGCGAGGTGACCCGGGGCGGCCAGCGGATCGATCTCACCTCGAAAGAATACGCCTTGCTCGAATACCTCATGCGGAACGCGGGCCGAGTCCTGACGCGGCCGATGATCGCCGAGCACGTCTGGAACCTCGACTTCGACACCTATACCAACGTCATCGACGTCTACGTCAACTACCTGCGCAACAAGATCGACAAGGGCCACGAGCGCAAGCTGATCCAGACAGTCCGGGGGAGCGGCTATGTGCTCAGAACGGAATGAGCGGCCGCGCCTGATGCGACGAAGCGGTGAATGAGCGCGATGGGTTCCTCCTCTTCATTGTCGCTGCGTGTCCGCCTGACGCTCTGGTACGGCACCGCCCTGGCGTTGATCCTCGTGGTCTTCTGCGGCGTCCTCTACACGGTCACGGCCAAGGGGCTCCGG
>JBFKNO010000016.1:0-19033 GCA_041629275.1 Nitrospiraceae bacterium | reverse complement strand
GGGTGGGCCTGCACACGGCCAACGTCGTGACCCCGAAGCCGCGGCTGAAGACGGAGGAGGATCTCAAGGAGTACAAGAACCAGTTCCTGGGAGGGCTGAAGGCGGCGGTCGATCAGGCGCTGCTCGCGGAGCCGCAATACCTGATCATGGGCATGAGCCTGGAGCACATCATCGCGGGGATCAAGGAGATCAGGGCGCCGATGGCGGACATCGAGGCTTACGCGGGCCTGTCTTGTGCCACCTGGCACGACGCGATTCAGGCGGCGCTGACCAAGTTCGGCGCCAGGCGAATCGGCATCCTGAGCCCCTTCGACAAGAAAGGAAACGAGAACGCCACACGGATGTTCGAGGACCTGGGTTTCGAGGTCGTCTCGACCGTGGGCTTCTCCTGCGCCCACGCGCTTCACATCGCGCATGTCCCGAACTGGGCCAAGGAAAAGGCGATCGTGGAGTTGCTGGCCACGGCCGACAACGGACTGGACGCCGTCGTCCAATGCGGCACGAACATGAGCCTCATCGACGTCAGCGAGAAACTGGAGCCCGTCCTTGGGATCCCGATCCTGGGGATCAACGCGGTGACCTTCTGGTATGCGCTGCGGGAGAACGGGTTCGAAAGTCCTCTGTCCGGTGGGGGGAGATTGTTGCGCGACTTCTGACTCTAATCGCTTAGCCCTGGGTGAGCTGCAGCTCGGTAGGTACGCAACACGTCCAATCGCTTTTTGGTGCCCCTCACAATCGAGCGTCCAGCCGTCCGTCGAACCACCTCGGTTGACTTTTTCATGACTTGGTCGAGAGCTCGGGGAACCGCCGCGATTAACTCCTCCATGATCTCCTGCACTTCCGCCTCCCCTACTCCCGCATCCCCCGCCGTCCGCACAAAATGCCGGGGCAGAATCTCATCGACCACGTAGTGCCGGCTCCTGCCGACGGGCATCGCGAGCTTCACCTGCCGCCGCGACAGTTGCCCGGCATCCAGGAGCGGCTGGGCAGACATGATGTCGTAAAGAGGAGCCAAACGAAAGCGCCCACCCGGAAAGAGGTGGAGGCTGAAGTTCTTTCCGTGGCCGTCGATTGCGGCTAGAAGCCAGAAGACGATCTGAGCCTTCAGAAACAACCGACGATCCGTCTTGGCATCATCGCTCCCTTTGAGCAGTTCGAGAATCTCCCGGATTCCCGGTCCTCCATCCGAGGTGTACTTCCTGGCCGGGGGAACCCCCAACGCCTGGCAGCAATCCTCTTGGGGCAAGCGGAGCAACCTTCGGTCCCGAGTCCATAGGCGGTCGAAGCGTTCCACGACCAGCACCGGCTTTCCTCCGAACTCTTCAATCCTGGACCGAGCCGTCGGGAGACCCAGCGCCGCGGTCAACTCAAGGCAGTAGTGCTCATTCTCGACGCTCCGAGAAAGATCGAGATGATCACTGCGTCGACCTATTGGCGGCTTTAGGATGTGGGTCGTGGCCGTAGTCCCCGCCGGGCGATGCCACCGCCCCTTGTGAAACAACAGGGCGGTTTTCTCCTGCACTCCGGCCAGCGAAATCCGAAAATCCTCGTCATCGTTGACGGAAACACCCAATGGAAATTCGTGTAGATTTTCGAGGATCTTTACGACGTCCCTTTTATTGAGACATGTTCCCTTGATCTCGCCGACCTTGCCGGGTGACGTTCCTTCCGGAAGGAACTGAAGCGCACCCACACAATCCCGTCCGATGATGGACAACAGACTATGCGCATCGGGCCCATCCGCTCCAACACGAGCAGCCAACCGCCGTCGAAGATCTCGGTCGTCGGGCAGCAAATTCTCGAAGACAGCCACGACCGGCTCGCCAATGTAGCGATCCTCGCGCAACGGCAAGGAAAGCGACACCGGTATTGCTTCCGTGGCCTCGAGCCACCTCGGAGCGTATTGAAATTCGACCGCACCACTCACGCGCCTCGTCAGCTTCCCAACGGAACGCCTGTTCATATAGACATCCAACGTGGATGCAGGCCGTTTGCCCGGCATTACCGGAAGACCTCCTCAATCCCCCTGGCGGAGGTCGTCGTCCGTGGCCGGATGGCAAGCTCGAGGTCCAAAGCGGCCAGCACGTCCAGGAGCGTCTGGAGCTGAGTGGTCGGCTCGCCGGCCTCGAGTTTCGAGATCGTGGCCTGGCGCCGGTGGATCTTTTCACCCAGCTGTGCCTGCGAGAGCCCCTCGTGCTTGCGCACCCGCCGCAGCGCGGCTCCGATTTGGCGGGATGTTCGGGCTAATTGCTGCATGCTGTTGGCCTCCGCTTACGAACTTTCCCAGGATTACACGCTCCCGCGTATAACTTCACAATATACGCTTCTGCGTATAAATAGTCAATATACGCTTCCTCGTATGGACACTGATTCGAGTCAGGGAACGGCGCTGAAGCCCTTTCCTCGCCTGGAATCCAAGCGGTGACATTCACGCATGCGGGATGGGTGGACGGGTTCGAGGCTCCTCTGTCCGGGGGAGGCAGAGTGTAACGGAAATTCTAACGTCGTAGGCCGTGGGGCATGACCCCATCCCTTCCTACTGTTAGTCATGCAGCGGAGGCGCCAGGGGTAGGGCCAGCAGCATCCGTCCGTTTTCCTTGAATCCGGCCCGGGCGTAAAGTGCCCGCGCGGGATGGTCTTGCGGGCCGGTCTCCACGAAGAGGGCTCGGACACCCAGCTCGTGGCAACGCTGCTTGACGGCCTCGAGCACTGCCGTGCCGAGGCCTTTTCGACGCCCGGCGGGGCGCACGAAGAAGTCGTCCACGAACCCGCGAAGCCCTCCGTACTCCATGCTGAAGCCGAGGGTCAGCACAATATAGCCGGTCGGCTCGCCATCGACCTCCACGAACCACACGCAGCCGTGCCGCGGCTCAGCTATCAGCGCCGCAAAGGCCTTTGCCGCGGCATCCCGCGGCAGCGCATAGCCGGCCTCCTCGTAGAATTCGGCCATGAGCGCCACGAGCGCTGGGATGTCGTCTTCGCGAGCGACTCGCACGTGAAATCTCATTGGCCAGTTCTCACTCGACGTCGCCTACCGTCTCTGCTCTTACCCGCCCGCAATCGCCCCCACGATCAACAGCGGCTCGATACCCTTCGCGACCGCATCCGGCAGGAGGGCCTCCGGCGGCTCGTGGGAGAGGTCCTGCTCGCAGGCGAAGAACCGTAGGAACGCCCGGCGGCGGCGGGTGACATGGTCGCGGATCGTACCGCGCAGCACCGGATAGCGAGCCTCGAGCGCGTCGAGGACCGATTGCTGGGTTACCGGACCGTCGACCTGGAGCGTCACCTCCCCGTCCACGCGCGCGAGCGTGCAAAGATGGGCCGGTAGGACGACCCGGATCATGGTAGGGTCTGCACCTCGACGGAGAGGACCGCCGGGAGATCGCGAACGATGGGCGCCCAATTGTCTCCACCGTCGGCCGAGGCGTAGACCTGCCCGCCGGTGGTGCCGAAGTAAACCCCGCAAGACTCGAGCGAGTCGACGGCCATGGCATCGCGCAGCACGTTGACGTAGCAATCGCTCTGCGGCAGGCCCTTGGTGAGCGCCTTCCACTCGTTCCCGCCCGTCCGGCTGCGGTAGACCCGCAGCTTCCCGTCCGGCGGATAATGCTCGGAGTCGCTCTTGATCGGCACGACGTAGACGGTTTCCGGCTCGTGCGCGTGGACGGCGACCGGGAACCCGAAGTCGGTCGGCAGGTTCCCGCTGACCTCGTGCCACGTGTCGCCGGCGTCGTCGCTCCGCATGACATCCCAGTGCTTCTGCATGAAGAGCACGTTCGGACGCGAAGGGTGCAGCGCGATCCGGTGGACGCAGTGGCCCACCTCCGCATCCGGATCGGGCAGACTGTAGGGGGTCACCAGGCCCTTGTTCTTCGCCCGCCACGTCTTCCCGCCGTCGTCGCTCCGGAAGACGCCCGCGGCCGAGATGGCGGTGAAGATACGCTCGGGATTGGCCGGATCCAGGATGATCGTGTGGAGGCACATCCCCCCGGCGCCCGGCTGCCAGAGATCCCCTTTCATCTTGCGCAGGCCGGGGAGCTCTTGCCACGTCCGCCCGCCGTCTGCCGAGCGGAACAGGGCGGCGTCCTCCACGCCGGCGTAAACCGTGTCCGGATCGGTCAGTGACGGCTCCAGATGCCAGACGCGCTTGAATTCCCACGGGCGCGGCGTGCCGTCGATCGACTGGTGCGTGCCTACCTCGCCCTCGTAGACGAACCTGTTGCTCTCGCCCTGGGGCATGCCGCCCGGGCCGGTCAGCGCCTCCGGGTTGCTGCCGGGCGGCTGCCATGTCTTGCCGCCGTCGTCGGAGCGCTGGATGATCTGCCCGAACCAGCTGCTGGTTTGCGACGCATAGATGCGGTTCGGCTCCACGGGCGAGCCCTTGAGGTGGTAGAGCTCCCAGCCGCCGAAGTGCGGCCCGTCGACTTTCCACGTTGTGCGTTTTCCGTCCGACGTCAGGACGAAGGCGCCCTTTCTCGTTCCGACCAGTACTCGAACGCTACTCATGATCTCCTCCTGCTTGCCGTGCCCAAGCAAGTGACCCAAGTCCGGCGAAGACCGCGCTGCTTTATTGTCTCGTGTACACGATCTCCATCATCTTCATTTCCTTATCGTGGCCGTGGGTCCCGTACATGTCAAAGGTCTGGGTGTTGTTGTCCACGAGCTTCCAGACGGCGCGATGCTGCATCTGGCCGCCGCCGGGCATCTCGTGCTTACCATGCAGGGTGATGGTCCTGCCGTCAGCACCGGCCGTGCCTTCCATCATGAAGATTCCCGTGCTCATGGTATCGATCCAGGTGGAGACGTAGCGCTGCCGCACGTTGTCGTAGGCGGTCGTCCCAATTCCGGCATAGGGCTGGCCCATCATCTTTCCGTCGTAGTGCTGCTGGAGAAAGCGTCCACCCAGCAGCATCGTCATTTCTGCGGTGCCGGTTGATTCCACGGGCGGCATGCCCGGCTCCATCCATTCCTTGGTCTGCGTCGTCCAACTGCCGGCCAGGCTGGCAAACTGCTCGTGGGGCTCGCCGGGCATCGCGAGCTTCTTCCAGGTCTCCATCATGGCCTGCATGTCCATCTTGTCCATCTGGTGCGCTGTGTGCCTTTCCTCCGCCACCGCGCTGCACGCGGATATGACCAGGCACAGGCTGAAGAGCATATACAGTCTAAGACGCATGGTGGCCTCCTTCAGATGTGAGTGATTGATGGACCGGCAGCCCCTTAGCTGAGGGGTAAGTCCGTGTTTTGGGGGCGCGTCATCAGCTCGAGCACGTGTCCGTTGGGATCGCGGAAGTAGACGCCCCGGCCGCCGTTCCAGTCGTTGAGCTGCTCGTTCTCGATGTTCCACGGCTCGCTGCCGTAAGCGAGGCCGGCCTCCTGGATGCGCTCGAGGATGGCGTCGAACTCCTGATCGCTCACATGGAACGCGTAGTGATGGACCTCGAACTCTTTCGCATCCTCGAAATCGAGGGTCAGCGTTTCGCTGACCCGCACGGGAGCAAAGTGCCCCTCGGACTTCCCGTACGTCAAGCCAAAGATATCGGCGAAGAACCGCGCCGCGGCCTGCTTGTCGCGGGCCGGCACGATGGTGTGATTCAAGATGATCGCCATGACTCTCCCCTTCTCGGTCCCAGTCTCAATCGCGGTATTTTACACGAACTCCGATTCCTAAGTGTACGCTCCTGCACGCGTTGCGAGCACTACAGCACTACAGGACGGGGCCCGGGTGGGCATTAACGCCCACCCGGTGTGAAGCAGTTCATACCCAACAAGTTGGGTGAGGGGTCAATATCTGGTGACTGGAGCGGTAGGTATGCCGTTGACATCCCGAGGGAAGAGATCCATACTCCGCCCCTCGTGACACAGATTCATACCTGACGGGGTATTACTTATGCTCGGCAAGGCGCCAGGCGGCTTTCAAGCTATTCCCGCCTGTTGCAGTCTCTGTTCGCGTGTAACGACAGGCCCCTATCTGACCGTCAGCGCAGTCCTGAGCCCGGCCCTCTCCAATATTAAACCTGCACCAGAGCAGCCAGGCTTGATGCCCTGGCAACAGCGGCCGGACCGGCGCCCTCCGCACCCGACCACCTGCCCTTCGTTCACTGTAGATCTCCCTCAGGACCAGGGACAGCGGCGTGCCGTCCACACCCAGATGACAGGTCAGGGAAATCACGTCCCCATTCCAAACCGAGAATTCTGTCAGCATCCACGAGGCTCTGGGCACATTGAGTGACTCGACGAACAAAGGCAGCACGGGACCATGATGAGCCCAGATGGCAAATTGGGGCTGGCTCTCTCCGGAGGCGGGTTCCGCGCGGCATTCTTCCATATCGGTGTCTTGGCGCAAATGGCGGAGCTCGGACTCCTTCGCCATGTCGAGGTGCTCTCGACCGTGTCCGGTGGGTCTATTGTTGGCGCCCTCTACTATATTCATGTCAAACAACTTCTGGAGCGGGAAGAGGACGAAGCCGTCAAAGATGAGGACTACGTCGAGATTGTCAAGACCGTTGAACAACACTTTCTCGAAGCGGTCCAAAAGAACATCCGGATGCGGACGTTCGTCAATCCCTGGAAAAATCTCAAGATGGTGTTGCCCGAATATTCCAGGAGTGACCGGATCGGCGAGCTTTACGATGAATATTTGTATCGTCCAACTTTCAATCCCAACAAAACAGATCCGGTGTGTATGAAGGAGCTCAAAATTGTCCCTCGTGGTGCGCCGCAAGAGTTTTCTCCGCGAGACCAAAACGCAGCGCGCAGGGCCAAAGTTCCAATTCTTGTCATCAACGCCACGACCCTGAATACCGGGCACAACTGGAGATTCGAGGCCGTGCGCATGGGAGAGCCCCTCTACGAAGACGAGGTGGCGAACGAAGTGGACAAGAATTCCAGGCTGCGACGACCGGACTATGATCAGATCGAACACACGGGTCACGATCGATTCGAGCTTGGCCTCGCGGTGGCTGCGTCAGCCGGTGTCCCCGCCATCTTTCCCCCATTGGCGATCAGCAACCTCTATCAGGATCTCCGGGTCCAGTTGACTGACGGCGGCGTGCATGACAACCAAGGCATCCAAGGTCTTCGTGACGAGAAGTGCACGCACCTGATCGTCAGCGATGCCTCGGGGTGGCTTCAGGATGAGAACGAACCTGCAACCTCCACGATCCCCACATACATGCGGAGCAACGACATTCTGATGGACCGCGTCCGGGAGGAGGAGCTGTACCGTCTCTACGATGACCCAGGCAAACGTCCCAGGGCCTTCATGCACCTTCGCAAGGGATTGCCGGCCAAAGCCATCTCCTGGATCGATCGAAACGGCAAGCCGATCGAGGGGCCGAAAAACGAGCGACCGCCCAGTATTTCGTCAACGGATTTTGGGGTTGCACCTGAGGTCCAGGATCTCCTCTCCCGCATTCGGACTGACCTTGATTCCTTTACGGAGGTTGAGGCGTACTCCCTGATGGCGGACGGATACCTGATGAGTCGGGCAGAGATTGTTCGTAACTTGGGAACCCCCACCAGTCAGCAACGTGGCACGTGGAAGTTCCTTGCGATTCAGCCCTGGATGAGCCGGCCGACCAAATCGTACCTGCGTCAGCTGCGCGTTGCCCGCGAGAATCTGTTCAAGGTGTTTCGGCTCAGCCCGGTGATCACGCTCGCAACGGGATTGGTGAGTCTCGCAGTCCTTGCCGGGATCTGGACGCTTCTCGGATCTTGGATAGTCAATTGGCTGTCGAGCACGGTAACAGTCGGAAGCATCCTCGCGGTGGTGCTCCTGTTTGGGATCGGCATTGTGTTTCCGCAATTAAAGATACTTCGCTTCATGCGGCGACCGGCCGAATTGGCGACGCGCACCGTGCTTCGAGCTGCCGTGCCGGCGATCGGGTCTCTCTTTGTGGCCATTTACCTTTCCATCTACAATCCGTTGTTCAACCGGCTAGGAACTTTGCAACGACTGAGCCGATTGGATGGATCGAAAGCCTTTGGCGCATGCAGCGCTACAGCTCACGAGGTGAACATGCGAAAGCGACGTGGTGTTATGGGCGTGCTCGCGAGATTCTATCGCATCATCAACCGATTCGTTCCCTGGCACAAGCTGCCGTCGCGACCGTTTCCCCGCCTCAGTCTGAGGCTCTGGAATCTACCGGCGCTGCGGGAGGATCTGCGGGAATTCAATCTTTACGATACGACCCAGCTGCCGCTCCGACCGGAACCGCCAGGGAACCCACCGATTATGAATGAAGCGGGCCTACCGAGAGCGAACCCGTTCAGGCCGGTCGATCTTTTTCAGGAGCGCGACCTCAAGTACCGACGGGCCGACGGTGCCCATACTGACCTCCAATGCCCCGCCATGGCCCGGAATATGTCGCGCTACGCTCGCAATTTTCCGCCTGAGGAGTCTATACCCAGACCGGGATTCGAGAGCGAGTCGCCGACGCCGCGTGAGGTCAGCGAAACGTTAATGCTCCGGGACTCGTTTCGACCGGCCGCCACCCTCAATATTTTGGCCGCCGCCTGGATTCAGTTCCAAGTCCATGACTGGGCCCGCCATGTCCCTGATCTGTCCGGTCAGCATCGCATCAAGGTGCCGCTCGACAAGGAAGATGGCTGGAGGGGTGACCGGGTTCCCGGACCAAACGGGAGCGAGTGCATGGAGATCGAGCGAACCCTGCCGGACCCGACGCGCCCGCCGGGATGCCCGGTCAAGCCGCCGACGTTCCTGGGTGATGGGACGTTCTGGTGGGATGGCTCTCAAATATACGGCAACGACCAGGCCATGGTACACCTCCTGCGCTCTCACAGGGAAGGCAAGTTCACCCTCACCACAGACCACCGTCTTCCGGATGTCGCAGACATAGACAAAATTTTACAGGATCCAGTCCTGCAAAAACTCTTCCAGAATTCACCCGTGAAAGAAATCTTCTTGAAACTTGGCAGAGAATTACCGGGACTCGACCTCACCGGCTTCCCGGGGGGCTGGTGGGCCGGCCTGAGCGTCTTGCACACCCTCTTCGCTCGGGAGCACAACGCCATCTGCGACGAGCTCATACAGAAATACGGCTGGACCGACGATGAGCAACTGTTCCAGACCGCTCGGCTGATCAATGCCGCGCTCATCGCGAAGATCCACACGGTCGAATGGACGCCGGGCATTCTCGGGATGCCAGTCCTCAAAGTCGGCATGGACGCGAACTGGTGGGGTGTGCTCGGCGAGAATTTCCGGCGAAAGGTGGGGCGAGTCAGCGAATCTGACGCGCTGAGCGGCATCATGGGGTCTTCGCTCGACCACCACGGGGTCCCCTACGCCCTCACGGAGGAATTCGTCTCCGTCTATCGTCTGCACCCCTTGATCCCCGACGAGTTCCGCTTCCATTCCCTCACCAACCCACTGCACCTTCCGGAGATGGAGTACATACCGCATGGAAGTCCGGGCGATAAGAGGACAGTCATCGTCAGCAATTTTGACCACATTCAAGGATCGAATACGCGGCGGGCCATCGACGCGATCGAAATGGAAAACGTCATCTATTCCTTTGGGCTGGCCCATCCCGGAGCGATCAGCCTGCACAACTATCCGCACTTTCTCCGGAATTACCGCAAACCGGAAAGCCCCGACCACCTGGTCGACGTTGCGACCATCGACATCCTCCGGGATCGCGAGCGGGGCGTCCCCCGCTACAACCGGTTCCGGCAGCTCCTCCGCATGCCGCGCATCAGGTCTTTCGACCAATTGAATGCGCGTTGGGCGGGTGAAATCGCGAATCTCTATCACAACAAGATCGACGAAGTCGACACCATGGTGGGCCTGCTGGGCGAAGAGTTCCCGGAAGGATTCGGTTTCAGCGATACGGCCTTTCGCATTTTCATCCTCATGGCTTCCCGCCGGCTGAAGAGCGACCGATTCTTCACGACCGACTACCGGCCGGAGATCTACACCCACGCCGGTCTCGACTGGATCAACGACAACGGGTTCGAGAGCGTGCTGCTGCGACACTACCCGCGACTCGCCCCAGCCGTCCACGGCCTGGCGAACCCGTTCGGCCCGTGGCGGAGCGTCCATGCGTGTCACTGAGTGGCGTCGCGAGTAAGACTGGAGGTGGCGATGAATTCGGCGCCGATGAGCTCACCACATGCCAGAAAGGCACAGACCATGCGGCGACATAAGGCTCCTGTTGGAAGCGCCATCTTACTCGTGGCACAGGGCTTCACATTCGCGCTTCTCCGATGGTTTCTCAACCTTCTCCCCCTGCCGAAGCGCCTCAGCACAGGCTGGCAATGGGCGCTTCGCAGGAGCTTCTGGAACAATCTGGCGAGACTCAAATTTCGCGGCAGCCGGCCGCAGAGCTTTCCCGTTCCCCGCACCGCACGGACGATCACCCCGGTCGCCTTCGATCGTAAGTTTCGCAACATCCCCATCCGGAACATCAAGGTCGCCGACCGGATCCCCCGAGATGAGATGCGAGGGCGCAATTTTTTCAGGGACTGGCCGCACAAATGGCTCATGAGAATCTTCACTCGGTACCAGGTGTGGATGTATCGGCTTCTCTCTCCGATGCAGCCGGGACTCGACGAGATCCACGCCGATCCTTACGAGGCGTTGCGTCAGGCCTATCCGAAACGACACCGGGCCTTGTTGGAGCCGCCGGTGATGCCGCTGGAGCTCCAGGGAAGTCCCGATCTCGGCGCCCTGGCGGTGAAGGGGCCCTACCACGGCTATCTCAAGAAGTACGACTGGGAGGCGGGGGAGAACGTTCAGGAAAACGAGGCCTGGAGAAGCGCTCAGGTCGTACCGCCGCCCGATTGGGACGATCAGGCCGGCCCATGGAATAACCACCTCTTCGAGTGGGATTTCCGCAGCTTTGACGGAGGGTATCAGCACCACTCGGGCCTCTACAATCTCGGGTGCCGCGTGTTGTTCGTGGTCCACGGTCCAACACGGACGGTCCGGCCGATCGGCATCAAGAGCGAGCTCGGCGTTTCAAAGCCGGGCGAGCCCACCTGGGAATTCGCCAAGAAGCTGGCGCTTTGCGCCGCGACCAACCATCTGTCGCTCGTGCGCCACTTCAACGGCATCCATCTGGCGAGCGCCGCGCCTCTCGCCATCGCGACGCGGAATCACCTCCCTCCGGATCATCCTCTGATCCGCCTGCTATGGCCCTACATTTACCACACGCCGCTCAGCAACCATATCGTGACCCGGGCTCAAATGGTCCCGGGCGGTGACTTCGAGACAGTTTTCAGCTTCACCCATCGAGGGATCTGTGATTTATTCTCGCACACCTATAAAGAATTCGACTTCACGGTCAATGATCCTGAGACCGATGCAGCGCAACGTGGAATCGTGAACGCGGGACTCGACACACGCACGCTGAAGGATCTCTCGGAACTGTTCGAAGTGTTCCACAGGCAGGCCAAGAAATACCTCGTTCTTTACTACGACTTTCACCGTTATCCCCCCGGAAAGGACGAGATACTCCTGCACTGGCTGGATGCGTTGAACCACTCGGAGACGGGAATTCCCAACGGGGTTCCCGTCAACAGAGACAATGTGGACCATGCCAATCTTTCGCGCCTGCTCGCGACCTTCATGTACATGGCAACCGTGCAGCACGACATCGCGGGATCCTTCCTCTGGAACTACCAATTGTGGGCCCACACACAGCCCCCGCGCCTCTACAAGGACGGCCGGCGCCTTCCCCTGGACGTCTACCAGCGGCTGGTCAACGCCAATTTCAACCTAAACGTGCCGCGCACCCCGCTCATGTGGCGAGACCTGGAGGAAGATTGGAGCTATCTCGCTCCTCCGCAAGGCGAGCAGCAAGCGGCGGCCGTCCAGGTCTGGCGGAAGTGTCAGGAGGAGCTGGAGGAGATCGAGAAACACTGGCGATCGAGAGACCCGTGGCACGCATGGCGGGTCTATCCGAGCATGTTGGAGGTCAATATCAATGACTGAAGCGGGTAAGAGCACATTGGCAGACCAATGAGGTAGAGAGACGGAGGGGCTGGACAATGATCGAATTTCTATGGGTGCTGATCCTGGTCGCCAGTTTCGTCGGCGCGCTAAACTGCAAGCCGACCGGCGAGACGAAGCGAGAGCGCCTCAACAGTTGCCTCACGCAGCGGTGGCGATGGTGGCTGCTGGTCGGGTTTCTGGTCCTGGTTGCTGGTGTCTATTTGCGGGAAAACATGCAGCGAACGCTCCTGAACCTGCTCCTGTTCTTCGATCGACACAACGTTGTCATGATGGTCCTGCTGGCTGTGAGTCTCGTCGGGTTCATGCTGGCATGGCGTAAGGAATTAACAGCGTACCGCGTGGTCGCCGCCATCCTCTTCGGCGCGACGGTAGCCTCCCTCCTGGCCTTCGGGTGGTACCGCTTGTCCATCGGTCTCCTGTTTCTGAGCTTGTTCGGGCTGCTCTTGGCACAGCGTGAACGCCTGCCAACGTGGCTGGTCTGGTCCACGGTCTTGCTGACCACCTCCCTTGTCGCCGGCCTCCTGCTCTCGGCTGTGCTGTACGACGAAAAGGAAGTTTCGCTCGATCGTGGCGATATTCTCATGATGGCGGCGGTCTGCATCGTGGCCGCGGTCGCCCTGCTCTGGGCATGGAAGACGCAGGCCTACCTCTTGGCGTCGTCCTTCGGGTTGCTGCTCGTGCTACTCATTGGAGGCCTGACCTACGTGAGCCTCGGCAACACCGTCCCGACGCAGGTTGGCGACGTGGCCGATTACCTCCTGCTCGTCGTGCTGGTCGTGCTGGCGTCGAGCGCCTTCGTGTGGGTGCGGGCGGTGCCGTTGCAGCCGCTCGGGTTGGTCTCGGCCGTGATGATCGTCTTCCTGGGCAGCGGCCTCTTGTTTTCCGCCATCCTGTACGGAGAGCCTGAAGACTTCGCCGATATCGAAGACCAGTTCAAATACGGCTCCGTCGGCTCGGATCATTTCTTGGCGCGCGGCATTCCCTATTTGATTTGGGACGTCCTGCCCGAAATGTTTCCGCCTGAAGAGATCCTGATGAAGATGGTGGCCGAGAAGAAAGAAGCCGAGAAGGTGATGTATGCCCCGAGATACGGGTCAGCCGACGTCCCACGGGGCAGGAGCTATCAAGCCTTCGGCCTGCTCAGGGAGGAAGATAAGACGGCCCGCCTCCTGGGTCCGGACAAGAAAGACGTCAGCATCGACCGACCGATCGGGTTTTCGAAGCGGAACGTCTTCGGGATCGACTTCGTCGGCATCAACTGTGCCTTCTGCCATGCATCCACACTCCGGACGAGCGGAGCCAGCCCACCCCGGATCGTGCTGGGCATGCCGGCCAATACGACCGACATCGAATTGTTCTTTCAATTCCTCTTCGGCGTGGCCGAACAGAAGCGATTTGCCCCGCGACCGGTCATGCGCGAAATCCTGAGCAAGCATCCGGACCTGGCGTTCGGCAGACGCGTCGGCGCATCCGGCATCCGGGGTGTCGGCCACGAGATCAGCAATGCGTTACGGAGATTGACGTATCGGCATGCCTTGATCCCGCTCACGCGCATGTACATCACGCGGCTGAAGCACGACTTTTATTTCATTGATACAGAGAATCCGACGCGAATCCCGCGGTTTGGCCCGGGACGCGTGGACGCCTGGAGTCCCGGCAAGACGACATTGGTCAATCCCCCGCTCCCCGTCACGTATCCCGGTGGGATCATTGACCACACATCCATCTGGAACCAGCGCGCCCGGGCGGGGATGCAGTTGCATTGGGACGGCAACATCGACGTTCTGGAGGAGCGCAACATCGTGGCGGGCCTGGTCGTCAACGGCCCGAACGTGGAATGCTTGGATACCGGACGTCTGAAGCGCATCAACAAGTGGATCGACGCACGGCCGGCGCCCCGAATCTATGATTTCCAGCCTTATTTGGGCACGAACACCTATGGCGCGCAGGATCAGGTGGCCAGAGTTGAACGCGGGGACGTCATCTTCCGGCACTGGTGTGCGTCCTGTCATGCCCCGGACGGCGACCGAATCGGCCAGGTGGAACCGCTCGATGGCAGCGGCGGTCTCCGGTACGGACGAAGCGACATACGGGTTCAGCTCGACACGGATCCCGCACGGATGTTCAACTTTACGGCGGACCTGGCCAATGCCTTGAACACCATCGGAACCGACCAGTGGCAGCTCAGAAACTTCAAAGCCCAGAAGGGATATGCCAACATGCTGCTCGACGGCATCTGGCTGAGGGCCCCCTACCTGCACAACGGCTCGGTCCCGACCCTGCGGGACCTATTGAACAAACCGTGCCAGGGCGAGAACAAGCCCCACTGCAGGCCCGCCACCTTTTATCGCGGGCAGGATCTCTACGACTGGGAGCGTGTGGGCTTCAAATACGAGAAGACGATCGAGCCGGGTGACACGATGGACGTCACGTTTTGGGATCGGCCGCCGGCCACGTCCATCCCGGTCGATGAGAACGGCATGCTGAAAGTCTACGGCGTCGAGCTCAACGTCTGGGGTCTCACGGCCGCCGAGGCCGGGGCGTCGATTCTAGTAGAGCTCGAGGCTGGGGCATTGATGAAGCAGACCAAGGGGCTGGAGCTCGCGCAAGCCAGGGAGGAGGCTTGGATGAACCTGAGGGTAAAAGCTCTGACGCTGGTGAAACGCGAGAACGGGCTAACCGACGACGAGGCGAAGGAGTGGGTGCGGCACCGCATCGACTTGGCCGCGGTTCGCATCCACGAGAGAACCCCCACGAGACTGTTCGCGTTCAGCACCGCGGAGGATGGCAACAGCAACAAGGGCCATCTGTACGGAACCGACCTCACGGCCGAGGAGAAGGACGACCTGATCGCCTATCTAAAAACGCTCTAGCCCGGGTTATTTATGACCCTTCCTCCATTCGCATCTCCATGCGCTTGAGTCATCCATCTGTTTTCAGGCCTGTGACGTCATAGGCCATGAGCGTGCGATGGAGGCCCTTCAGCTTGAGCGGGCCCACGGGCTTTACCTCCACGACTCCCTCCAGCAAGTCCTTCACTCGTTCCGGCACGAGAATCTGTTGGTCCTTCGCTTCGGCGCAGAGGCGGGCGGCCAAGTTGGTGACCGTACCGATCGCGGCATACTCATGACGATCCTGGGATCCGATTAAACCGAGGGTTGCGTAACCGGTGGCGATTCCAATCCCAACACCTAGGTCTATGCCCCTCTTGTTCCACTCTTTGCAGAGATTGCCCACTCCGGCACGCATGGCAATGGCCATCCGAACAGCGTGCTCAGCATGGTTTGGGATCGGCACAGGGTCATTGAAATAGATCATGACAGCGTCGCCCGCATACCGTTCCAATGTGGCCTGGAACCTCGAAACCAAGGAACCGATTTCGGCCTGATAATCACGCAGCACCGCCATCACCTCCTCCGGCTCGGCAAGTTCGGCGAAACTGGTGAAACCCCTGAGATCAACGAACAACACCGTGACCTCCCGGCGATGCGCCTTCAGGACCTCATCTTCGCTGCCCCGCGATAACAGCACATGTGCGATTGGTTCCGGCAGAAACTTTGACAGCTTCTCCATGCGCAGCTCGTGCAACTGGCGTTCCTGCGCTCTGGCCCGAATGAGATTGCCGACTCGCGCCAGCACCTCATGCTCGTTGAATGGCTTCGCGATGTAATCATCCGCCCCCGCCTCCAACGACTCGATCCGCGCCTCGGTGCCCGCCCGAGCGGTCAGGAAGATGACCGGCGTGGTTTGCAAGTGAGCATCCTTACGAATCTCGCGCAGCAGGTCATATCCGCTCATGTGCGGCATCATCACGTCGGTCAGGATCAACGCCGGCTGGCAGGACCTCGCCTCGGCCAGCGCTCTCTCCCCGTCGTTCGCCAGGACGACGCGATACGCCGGGCCAAGGATACGATTCAAGTACGCCCGCATGTCCGCGTTATCCTCGGCAACGACCACGATCGGACGTGCAGCATCTTCCGGACTGCCCGCGGGGTCCAGCCTGTCCCCTTCCGTCGGCCGTACCGTGCCGGTCCTCGGAAGAAAAGTCTGGAGCTCCTCCAGCGGCTCCACGTCCGTCGCATAGACATTTCCTCTCGGGAGTCGAACCCGAAACGCCGAGCCCTCCCCCACCTCGCTCTCCACGGAGATGGTCCCACCATGAAGCTCGACGATCTCTTTCACGAGGGCCAACCCGATCCCGCTCCCCTCGTATCGGCGGGTCTCGTTCCGATCCACCTGGAAGAAGCGATCGAAGATATGATCCAGATGCTGGCGAGGAATGCCGATACCGTTGTCCTCGACGGTCAATTCGACCCAGTCGTCTCCTTCTCGTATCCGGATCCTTACCTGCCCCGAGGTCGGATCGCTGAACTTGAAGGCGTTTGAGAGCAGGTTGAAGAAGACCTTCTTCAGCTGAGTGGGATCCGCCTCGATCACCACGGGGCTCGTGTTCCCACGAACGGTGACCCTGCGCCCCAGCGAGGGCTCAAAATTCGACTTGATATCCGTAATCAGCGCTCTCAGGTCGAAGCACCTCTTGTTCAGCTTCGCACCTCCGGCGTCCAACCGTGCCAGATCGAGCAGCTCATTGATCAGGTAAAGGAGCTGCGAGGCGTTGCGCAAAGCCACATCCACGAGCTCCCTCTGTTCCGCGGACAGATGCCCCTTGGCGACGCAGGAAAGCGCTCCCAAGCTCGAGGTCAAGGGGGTGCGCAACTCGTGATTGATATTCGCGAAGAACGCGCTTTTCGCACGGTCAAGCTCCTTGAGCCGCTCATTGGCGGCTTCCAGCTCGGCGGTGCGTTTCTGCACCTTCGCTTCAAGGCCAACGTTCAATTCCTCGATCTGTTGATAGGCTCCCGCATTGTCCAACGCGATGGCGACTTGGTTCGCCAGGGTTACCATCAGATCCAGATCGTCCTGGATGAGGCTATGAGCCTGGGCTCGGTCAACCGTCAACGAGCCGACCACCCGATCCTTGGCCTTGAGGGGGACCGAGAGTATGGTTTTCGTGTTGGTCATCGACGCGAGCGTCTGATAGTGGGGGTGAAGGCGCCCCCACACCTCCTTGATATCAGACACGAGAACGGGCACGCCTTTCAGCAACACGGTTCCTTCAATGGTATCCGGGTCGGTGACCGGCACCTCGATGGAGCGAGCAAACTGGGCGATTTCATCCGAAACACCAATGATGCAGGCGTCATGGGCCACCTGGCGCCCGCTATCGTACAGGTGAATCATCGCCCGATCGTAGTTGAGCTTCTCGACGATGGTCTCCAGAACGGTGTTGATCAAGACTTCGCGGTCCAGCGTGGAGGTGAACATGAGGCCGGCGTCATGCAGCGTGGTCAACTGGGTCAACCGCCGCTGCAGCTCTGCAGAAAGTTGCTGCTGCTGCACGTGGGAGATCTTGAGCTCCTGGAACCATTCATCGAGCGATCGGGCCTGCTGGTCGATGATCTGCTGGCGCTCCTCGAGCTCCTTGCCGACCTGACGGCGCCCAGCCCAGCCGATTCCCGGCCACACGCGACGCCGTTCGGCACTCCAGATCACATCCCATTCACAGTAGTCATCCCCTTCGACGATACAGCACCGGTCGGTCACGACCGCGGGTGGGAGGCCACGGTAAATCTCCGGGACCCCCACCCAGTAGCCTCTCGTGCCGACGCACCAGTGGACGGCGCAGCCCCGAAAATAGGGTCCCCATTGGGAGCGCGTCCGAGCGCCCAAGCGCATCCGCATCGTGGCCGAACCCTGAGCCGCGCGGACGACTTCGGTGGAAAAGATCTCTGAGTCCAGGTAATAGAGGCGCGCGAAATAGGGGGAGGTTTTGTATATCTGGGCGACAGAGAGCGGCAGCCCCATGGTTCGGATGATCGGGGAGATCGACCTGAACCGACCCATATTGAAGTGAAACTGGGGATCTTCCGAGATATCGACGCAGAACTGGGCGAAGAAGGCGGAAAACTCCATGCTGTAGGTATTCCAGGGGCTCCTCAGCGAGTTGGCAGTCACGTGAAACGCGCGATCCGGAATGCGCGCGTTCAACCGACGCACCAGCTCCTCCACGGCCTCCTGTCCCGCGGCCGTCCCCTTTGCCTGGCTCACGAGCTGCTCGAGGTGCTCGACACAGGCCTTCATCACGACCCCACTGAAGTCCCGGATCTTGACTCCGTCAGGCGTCGTCCCGAACGGCTGGAATTCCATCGTGCCTCTCTCGGTGATCGGATGGGCTTTCGAGAGGAGGCCGCTCGTCACGATTTTCTCCGCCTCGGTTGACTTCGCAGGGATCGAGCCGGCAAGGCGAGAGGGTGAATCTCCAGCGGGAAAGGCGTCGCCAGGAGCCGCCTCTTCAGCATTCTTGGACCCGGAACGACGGCCGAACCACCGAAGCACCGGCCACATTCGCGGTCGTGCTTCAGTCCAGGCCACCTGCCACTCGCAATAGTCGTCACCTCTGGCCACGCAGGACAGATCCGTCACGGTCGCGGCAGGGAGGCCATGGAAAATATCAGGCACGCCGACAAAGTACCCCTTGTGCGCGTTACAATAGAGTTTGGCGCAGGCCCTGCGATAGGCACCGAACTGCCGAAGCGTCCGCTCACTGAAGCGCATTTGAATCCTGGCGGATCTGCTGGAGACCTCGATGGCTTCCGTGTAAAAGGAGTCATGTGCATATCTCTGCGCGAAGTAGGCCGACATTTTGTAGATCTGCGATACCGAAAATGGTCGGCCCAGGACGGTGATGATCGCGGAGATGGCCTTCCGACGAGCCATATTGAAAAGAAATTCCTGGTCACCCGAGATGGCGATGCACGTTTCGCCACAAAAGGCAGAGAACTCGGCGGAGTAACTATTCCAGGGGTTTCGAAGGAAATTCGAGGTCACATGATAACAAGGGTCCGGCATTTGCTCATTCAGCCGCTGGACCAATTCCTCAATCGCACGCTGACTTCCTTGCTTGCCCTCCCGTTGTGCGACGTAGTCGTCGAGATACTCGACGTCCGCGCGGATGACGATGCCGCTAAGGTCACGAATGACCGTGCCATCGGGTTCCGT
>JBFKNO010000015.1:0-19638 GCA_041629275.1 Nitrospiraceae bacterium | reverse complement strand
TGGCGCGAGTTCCGCAGCAGAGCGGATGCGAGCCTTAGTGCGGTCGAACCGGAGCGCTGAGCAGGACAGGCTGAGCCACCGCGCCGTTCAGTCGTCCGATTTCTGAGCGGATCGATCAGAAACGGAGGTCTCGGTCTTCTCCTCCTCACCCTCGGCGCCCTCCTCCCCTTTCTCGGCCTCCGGGTCCTCGAACCACCAGACCAGCATCTCCTCCCACCAGTCCTGATCCACCTCGGTGCCGGGATCCTCGCCGAGAAACGAGACATCCTCCTTCGTGAGCTGGGAGCTGACCACCGCGGGGTTGACCTTGGCCCGCTCGATGACTTCCTTCGTGATGTACCCGCCGACCATCCACGCATCGGGATCCGCCCGGCGCGACTTGTACGCCTTCAGTTTTTCCCTCAGGTAGACAAAAAGCTCCCGCTGCAGGTCGTCTCCAACCCCCGTCGCGGGAAGGCTCAGTGTCTTTTCGATTTTTTTCCGCCAGTGCCGATCGTCGTAGCGCGACGTCAGCAATTGAAGCATTTGTTTACCTTGTTCCACATCCAGTGCCATTCAGTTACCTCGGTGTAACGATCATGTTATTCGACAATATCGGGCATTCCGTGGCTCTGCAGCAGTTCTCGCGCGTGCTGGTGCTGGAAATCGGGAACGTAGAAGAAGACTCCCTGATACTGGCCTCCCAGCGCCAACGAAAAGGCCTTGGTGTAGGCCTCGAGACTGACCGCGAAGACAATCTGACGCTCATCCAGGACCCGCTCGACCTCGTGGGCATCGGTCAGGTTACCGGCGATATACACGAGCCTGAGTGGAACATCGCCGACCGATTCCAGCAGCTCCTCGACCGAGCGTCTCGGGCTCATCTCACGTGCATGCAACTCCCTGCTTAGGCCGCCAGCTGCTTCTTGAACAAGATCAGGGTACGCGTCCAGGCGTCCTTGGCTTCCGCCTCCTTGTACACGTCCTTTCTCGTGTCATTGAAAAAGGCATGCGGCGCGCCGGGATAGGTCTTGACCTCTCCGGTCTTGCTGTACTTTTTCATCGCATCGGCCAAGCGCTGGACGTCCGTCCTGGTGATCCAGCCGTCGTCCTCTCCATAGATGTAGAGCACGGGGCATGCCAAGTCCTTCAATGGCGTGTCTGGATTCGGGACCGGCCCGTAAAAGGGAGCCGCAGCCTTGATGTCCCGACTCACGCAGGGCAACATGAGGGCGTAGCCTCCCCCCATGCAAAATCCTGTGACGCCGATGCGGGTGGGGTCGACGCCCGGGACGGTCTTGAGATGGTTGATGGTCGCCTTGAGGTCCTTCAGCCCATCCTCCATGCTCAACATGCCCATGAGCTTGCCGGCCTCGGTGGCATCGGTCGTGAGCTTGTGCCCCAGCCGCGAGTACAGGTCCGGTGCGATGGCTGCGAAGCCCTCCCGCGCAAGGCGCCGCGCGACGTCCTTGATGTGGTCGTTCAGCCCCCACCACTCCTGGACGACGATGACCGCGGCGTGCGGCCCCTTGCCCTCAGGAGCCACGAGGAAGGCCTGCATGGTGACCTCCTCGCTCGGATACTGAACCATGCTCTCTTTGAGTCCCATAAAACCCTCCTGAAAAAACATTAAAAATTAAAAAGGAAAAATTAAGAAAGGAAGAAGAGTCGCCCCCGTCAGTAACAAATGCTCGTTTCTTCTTTTTTAATTTTTAATTTTTCCTCTGTCCTCCGGCTATGAGCCCGCGATGGTCATCTCACTGATCTTCAGGGTCGGGCTCGCCACACGAGATCGGAACCGGAGATCGTTCCCGATCGTCTCGATGTTCTGAAGCATCGTCTTGAGATTGCCGGCGATCGTGATTTCCTCGACGGGATAGGCCAGCTCGCCGTTTTCGATCCACATTCCCGCCGCTCCGCGCGAGTAATCTCCCGTCACCATGTTCACCCCGAAGCCGATCAGCTCGGTGACATACAATCCTTGCTTCACCGATCGGATGATCGCCTCCGGCGTCGATGTCCCTGGCACCATGTAAAAGTTGGTGGGACCGACCGACGGGCTCTCGCCCACGCTGCGCGAGGCATTGCCGGTCGAGGAGAGCCCCAGTTTTCCCGCCGAGTAGGTGTCGAGCAGATAGCTCTGCAGGATGCCCCGCTCGACGACCGTCGTCTTTCTTGTCGGCAGCCCCTCCCCGTCGAAGGGGCGAGATCCCAAGCCGTCACGCAGCCGGCCATCGTCGTAGACCGTCACGCTTTCGGCGCCGATGCCCCGCCCGAGCTGGCCCGTCAACCATGAGGCCCCTTTGTACAGCGCGTAGCCGTTCGCAGCGGCGCAAAGATTGCCGAGCAAACTTGCCGCCATTTCCGGATCGAAAATTACCGGGGCGCGCGTAGTCTTGATCTTGCGCGCGCCGAGACGCCGAAGCGTCCGCCTGGCCGCTTCTCGACCGACCGCCTCCGGATCCTCCAGCCGACCGAACTGTCGGCTCACGGCATACCAGGAGTCCCGCTGCATGCCCCCCGTGCTCGGGTCGGAGGCAATGGGGGACACCGCGACCGAGAAGCTCGAGCTGCGGTACTCTCCCACGAAGCCGTGGCTGTTGGCGAGGATGACGTGTCCGGAGCTCGAGTCAAATTCGGCCCCCTCCGAGTTGGTGATGCGCGGGTCCGTGTCGCGGGCTCCGGTCTCCGCTCGGCGGGCCAGCTCGATCTGGGTCTCCGCTTCCAACGTGGTGGGATCGTAGAGATCGAGATCCGGGAATTCCGTCGCCAAAGCGCCCGCCTCGGGGAGGCCCGACGCCTGGTCCTCAGCCACGGCCTTGGCCAGGGCGCAGGTATCGGACACGAGCCGATCCAGGGAGTCGGCAGTAAAATCCGATGTCGCAGTGCTCGCCGACCGCTTGCCGAAGAACACGCGGAGCCCCAGCCGTTTTTCGCGCGCCTTGGTCAGACGCTCGACCGCCGCGAGACGTACCTGGACGGAGAACGTGTCACCGTCCGCGATGACAATGTCGGCCGCCGTCGCGCCGAGTGTCTTGGCGCGACCCAATACATCCGCAGCGAGAGCCGTATGATCGGCATGGTCGTGCATTTACTTTGCCGTCGTGGTTCCGCCGACCGTGATCTCATCAACTTTGATCGTCGGCAAACCTACTCCGACGGGAACGGACTGCCCTTCCTTTCCGCAGGTGCCGATGCCTTCGTCCAGCCGCATGTCACGACCCACCATCGAGACCTTGGTCAGGATCTCCGGACCGCTGCCGATGAGGGTGGCGCCTTTGACGGGACGGGTCACGCGCCCGTTCTCGATCAAATACGCCTCGCTTGCCGAGAACACGAATTTGCCGCTGGTGATATCCACCTGACCGCCGCCGAACGAGACCGCGTAGAGCCCGCGCGGGACGGATTGGATGATCTCCTCCGGATCCAAGTCCCCGGCGAGCATGAATGTGTTGGTCATGCGCGGCAGCACGACACACTGAAAGTTTTCCCGACGCCCATTTCCGGTCTGGGGGATCCCCATCAGCCTGGCGTTCAGGCGATCCGCGAGATACCCTCGGAGAACGCCGCGCTCGATGAGGACCGTGCGCTGGGTGGGGGTTCCCTCGTCGTCCATGTTCAAGGACCCGCGGCGGAAGGGCAACGTGCCGTCGTCCACGATGGTGCAGGCCTCGGAGGCCACGCGCTGCCCGAGCAAATTGCTGAAGGCGGAGGTCTTGCGCCGATTGAAGTCCGCCTCGAGCCCGTGCCCGATGGCCTCGTGAAGAAGGATACCCGGCCACCCCCCGCCCAGCACCACCGGCATGGCCCCGGCCGGAGCATCTTCGGCGCTGAGATTCAGGATTGCCTGGCGCGCTGCCTCTCTCGCATACCGGAGCAATCGGTCGCCCTCGTGATAGAAGGAGAAGCCCATTCTGCCCCCGCCGCCGAACGAGCCGATTTGGCGGTTGCTCCCCTCCTCAGCGATACAGGTGATCTGGAGACGAGAGAGCGGCTGAACGTCACCCACCAACAGGCCTTCGGAGTTCGCCACGAGGACGATCTTGAGCTCGGTATTGAACGAGGCCATGACGTTCTTGATCCTCGGGTCATACCGGCGGGCCTCCACGTCAATTTGGCCGAGCAGATCGACCCGCTTGGGGGTGGGGACCTCCGACACGGAGTCCTCCAGCGGGTACAAATCCCGGGTCGGCCGTTCCCAGTGAGTCACGGCCGGGGCGGAGCCCCCCTGGGGCGAACGGGCGATGTACCGGGCCGTTTCGGCGGCGATCTCAAGGTCGCGCCTGGTCAGCTCGTCCGAATAGGCGTACCCCGTCTTCTCGCCTGCGGTCGCCCGGACTCCGACCCCCTGGGAAATCCCCTTCGTGGCCCGCTTGACGATACCCTCCTCCAGGGACACGGACTCCGACACCCGGGATTCAAAGTAGAGGTCCGCGTGGTCCACGTCACCAACCTTGACCCGTCCCAGGGCCTGTTGAATCTCCCGTTCGGTGAATCCGAAGCGATCGAGGTTCGCGACGAGGTCGTCAGCCATACCGTTTTTCCTCCGGGCTAGAGTTGAACGAGTATAGCCCATCGATTTTCTCCTCCGCAACGGCGGACGGCACCAAACCCCCTGCTTTATCAAGCAAATCTCCAAAAAGCGTTTGACATTTCGCCGCCCTGTGTTTAGACTGAAGCCCACCCCGCCTTTCAAACGCTTCCCAATCACGAAGAAGCGCCTAGCGCCTGCCTTATCATGGCCAAAGGAACCGCAATCAGCCACGAGCAACTCTCCGACTCCGACCTCGTCGCCCATCTGGATCCAGACCTCTTGCCGCGCCATGTGGCCGTCATCATGGACGGAAACGGTCGCTGGGCCGAGGCAAGGGGACTGCCTCGCATTGCGGGCCACCGGGAAGGGGTGAAGTCCGTTCGGGAGATCACGACCCTGTGCCGGGAGCTGGGCATCGGCATTCTGACGATCTATGCCTTTTCGCTGGAAAATTGGAAGCGTCCCGCGCTCGAGATCAACGCGTTGATGCAGCTGCTGGAGCACTTTCTCCAGGCAGAACGCGACGAATTGGTCGAGAAAGGCATTCGGTTTCAATCCATCGGTCGAGTCGACTTGCTCCCCCGCTCGGCCACGCAATGGGTGCGCACCATCGAACGCGACACCGCTCACCTGCGCAACATGGTCCTCAACGTCGCCCTGAGCTACAGCGGTCGAGCCGAGATCGTCGACGCGGCGCGGAAGCTGGCGTCCGATTGTCGGGCAGGCAAGCTCGAGCCGGGTGCGATCGACGAGCAGCAGTTCGAGCGGGCGCTGCTGACCCATGGGATGCCTGATCCCGACCTGCTCATCCGGACCAGCGGCGAAACCAGGATCAGCAACTTCCTGCTCTGGCAACTTGCCTACACCGAGCTGTACTTTACCCCCACCCTCTGGCCGGATTTCCGCCGTCGCGAAGGCCTCTTGGCCCTCTTGGAATATCAACGCCGGGAGCGACGGTTCGGCCGTGTGTCCAACGCCATCTCCCCGCAACGCGGGCTCTAAGGGCGGGGAAACCTTGACCATTCAGCAGAGCACGCAAGAGGCTTCGGAGCACGTCCCCCGTGCATCGAGCCGCTTCGACGCGCGCCGCCTCATCGTGCCGTTGATTTTCGTCCCTGTCCTCTATGTCGTCATCGCGCACGTTCCGCCCATCGGCCTGCACGTCCTCGTGCTCGCCGCGGCCGTCCTGACGCTCAAAGAGTTTCACCGGCTCCACTTCGGGCCGCGTGCACAGGGGCTGGAACTGGCCCTCGGGTCGACCTTGACCATCGTGCTGATCATCGCCATGCACCTCGGCGGGCCGGCCGGGGCCGTGCTCGCCGTGCTGCTGCTCGCAATCCTGGCCTCGCGACTGTGTTCGCCGAGGGACCTGCCCTCGGCCCTCGGCGACAGCGGCATCCTGGCCCTCGGGGTCCTGTACGTCGGATTCACGCTCGGGCACCTGCCCCTCATCCGCGCCTTCGACAGCGGCAGTGCCTTGATTTTCTTCCTCCTCCTGGTGACCTGGCTCGGCGACACCGGCGCCTATGTCGCCGGCAAGACGCTGGGGCGCCACAAGCTGGCGCCCGCGATCAGCCCCAACAAGACCGTCGAGGGACTGATCGGCGGGCTGGTCCTCGCCACCCTGGGCGCCTATGCCGCGAAGCTGTCATTTCTACCGATGATGACTCCGATGGACTGCTTGGCGCTGGGGCTGGGCCTGGGCGCCCTGGGCGCGCTGGGAGACCTCGTCGAATCGGCCATGAAGCGCAGCGCGGGCGTCAAGGATGCCGGCCACGTCCTCATCGGCCACGGGGGCTTGCTTGATCGTCTCGATAGCCTGTTGTTCACTACCCCGGCTTTCTACTATTATCTGGTCTACGCGAAGGGATTCTCCTCGCCGAGAGCACTGCCCTGGTGGTGAGACGTGCTCGCCTGGTTCGACGCGATCGCGGCTGCCAAGCCTCGCTCACCCCGTCAACAGAGGTTGACAGCCACGCGCGCGCAGAGCAGGCTGGTCAAGCGAGCCTGAGAGGGACGCCGACATGAAAAATATCGTGATCCTGGGATCGACCGGATCCATCGGGCACAGCACCCTGGACATCGTCGAGAAGTTCCCGAATCATTTCCGAGTCGTGGGGCTCGCCGCCGCGACCAGCGACGAGAAGCTGGAGGCGCAAGTGCGGCAGTTCCGACCGCGGCTCGTGGCCCTTTCTGACGAGCAGGCCGCCGCCCGGCTGCGGCAGCGGTGCGGCCAGCTCGATGTCGAGGTCGTGTCGGGCCTCGAGGGTGTGACGGCAGTCGCGCGCCTTCCCGAATCCCACCTGGTGATCTCCTCGATTGTCGGCGGGGCGGGCCTGCTCCCGACACTGTCCGCCATCCGGGCGGGAAAGAACGTCGCGCTCGCCAATAAGGAGCCCATGGTGATGGCGGGACAGCTCATGCAGGCGGAAGCACAGGACCATGGTGTCGAAATCTTCCCCGTCGACAGCGAGCACAGCGCCATCTTTCAGTCGCTGGCGGGCCATCGCCGGGAGGATGTGCGGCGGCTCATCCTCACCGCGTCCGGGGGGCCCTTGTGGGACATGACCAAGGACGAGATGACCGACGTGAAGCCGGAGCGGGCCTTGAAGCATCCCAACTGGAAAATGGGGGCCAAGATCACCATCGACTCGGCCACGTTGATGAACAAGGGGCTGGAGATCATCGAAGCACGGTGGCTCTTCGATATCGACCCCGCTCTGATCGACGTCCTGGTCCACCGCGAAAGCATCATCCATTCTCTGGTAGAATACAAAGACGGGTCGGTCATGGCCCAGTTGGGCCTGCCCGACATGCGCACGCCAATCTCCTACGCCATGCAGTACCCGGGGCGCATTCCTCTGGAGCTCCCCTCTTTGGACCTCGCGGAGGTCGGGAAGCTGACGTTCTATCACCCTGATACGGACCGCTTCCCCTGCTTGGCGCTCGGCTACGAAGCGTTGCGGGTGGGCGGCACCATGCCGGCCACCCTGAATGCCGCCAATGAGGTGGCCGTCGCCGCCTATCTCCAGGAGGGCATCCGGTTCGGAGACATTGCCCACGTGATTCGATCGACGATGGAGGCCCATAGCACGCGCGAGCTTCGGTCACTCGAGGACGCGTTGGAGGCGGACGCGTGGGCGCGCCAAAAGGCGGGCGAGTTGGTGCACAGCACCACGCGGTGAACGAAGCCAGTTCTAAGTTCTCAGTTTTGATTTTTAAGTTTTGAGTTGCAAGACCACTGAGACCTCGAAACTCAAAACTTAAAACTCAAAACTTTCGAGGAATCACGAAGGGAACTATCTGTGTACTCGCTGATTGCATGGTCCCCCGACGCGATTTGGGTGATCGCCCAGAAGGTGTGGTGGTTTCTGGTGGTGCTGGGCGTGCTCATCGCCTTCCACGAGCTGGGTCACCTGATGGCCGCACGCTGGGTCGGTGTCCGCGTCCTGAAGTACTCGCTGGGATTCGGCCCCAAGGTGTTCGGGCGACAGATCGGTGAGACGGAATATCTCATCTCGGCCTTTCCCCTCGGCGGATACGTGAAGCTTTTCGGCGAGGAGGAAGCCGATGCGTCGTCCCCGGAGGAACGCCGACGGTCCTTCGTCCATCAGAGCCTGCCACGCAAGATGTTCATCGTCGCGGCCGGTCCCGGCTTCAACTTCATCCTGGCCTACCTCATCTTTTTCGGGTGGCTCGCGACCGGGGCCCCCCTCTTCGTCCCCGCGTTTCAGGATCTCACTCCCGACGTGGAGGCCGTCGTCACCGGCTCACCCGCCGCGCATGCCGGCTTGCAGGTCGGGGACCGTGTGGTCCGAGTCAATGACGAGCAGATCTCCACGAAGGCGGAGCTGCTCGAGATCATTGCCACCGGCGAGGGCAAGCCCCTCCGGATGGACATCAAGCGCGAGGGCGAGCTGTTGTCGTTCCGCGTCGTTCCCGAACCGATGCCCCCCGCCCCGGGGCGGGAGGAGACTTATTACCGCATCGGCATCGAGGAGCCAGCGCCGGTGGTGACCGCCGTCATGAACGAGATGCCGGCTGCGGCCGCGGGGTTCCAGGCCGGAGATCGGGTCGTCGCGATTCAGGGCGAGACGATCGACTCGTGGTCGGGGATGACCGAGGTCGTGAAGAAAAACGCCGGCCGGCCGCTTGAGTTCGTCGTGCTGCGCGAAGGGGAACGGGTCGACCTCACCGTCATCCCGACGGTCAGGAAGCGGGAGGTGGACGGTCGCACGGTCGAGGAAGGCGTCATCGGCATTTCCGGCCAGCAATCGATCATTCGGGCGAGCTCCCCGGCCGCGGCCGTCGTCTCCGGTGCGCGCGCCACCTGGCACTGGACGGAGCTGACCCTGGTCGTGCTCGGCAAAGTCGTCACCGGCGAGATGTCGCGCAAGACAATCGGCGGCCCCATCACGATCGCCCAGGTCTCCGGCGAGGCGGCTGAGCAGGGCGCCTCGAGCGTGTTGTTCCTCATCGCCATCTTGAGCATCAATCTGGGAGTCCTGAACCTGCTGCCCATCCCCATTCTCGACGGGGGCCACTTGCTCTTCTTCGCCATCGAGGGCATCCTGCGGAAGCCGCTCGGTGAGCGGCAGCGCGAATTGGCGCAGCAGGCGGGGCTCCTGCTGTTGATTTGCATCATGGTCTTCGTGTTCTGGAATGATATTGAGCGCCTGTTGTCGAATTAGGCTCGGCCGGCCCGCTCGCGTCTGTCAATTATGCGCGTCTCACACCTCCTGATCCCCACGCTTCGCGAAGACCCGGGCGAGGCCGAGGTCGTCAGCCACCGGCTGATGCTCCGTGCCGGCCTGATTCGCAAGGTCGCGGCCGGCATCTATACCTACCTCCCGCTGGGCCTCCGGGTCATCCGCAAGATCGAGACCATCATTCGTGAAGAGATGACCCGCGCGGGCGCCCAGGAGTTGCTGATGCCCATCGCCTCCCCGGCCGAGCTCTGGCGGGAGACCGGACGCTGGGATTACTATGGCAAGGAGCTGCTCCGGTTCAAGGACCGCCACGAACGCGACTTTTGTCTCGGCCCCACCCATGAGGAAGTCATCACCGACCTGATTCGCCGGGAAGTCCGCTCCTACCGACAGCTCCCGCTCAACTGCTACCAGATCCAGACCAAGTTCCGTGATGAAATCCGACCCCGTTTCGGGCTGATGCGGGGGCGAGAATTCATCATGAAGGACGCCTATTCCTTCGATGTGGATGAGGAGGCGGCACGGGTCAGCTATCAGAAGATGTACGACGCCTACCAACGGATCTTCACTCGGTGCGGTCTCACCTTCCGCGCCGTGGAGGCCGATACCGGCCTCATCGGCGGCACGTCCTCGCACGAATTCATGGTCCTCGCGGAAACCGGTGAGGAGACGATCGTGTACACGGAGGAAGGCACCTACGCGGCCAACGTCGAGCGGGCGGAAGTGCTGCCGCCGGTCCGGGTGTCGGACGAGCCCCAGCGGCCCCTGCAAAAGGTCTCGACCCCGGGCATGAAGACCATTGTCGATGTGACCGGATTTCTCAAGACGACGCCCGACCGCCTGGTGAAAACCCTCCTGTACAAGACCCCGAAAGAGGTCGTGGCCGTCCTGGTGCGCGGCGACCACGAGCTCAACGAGATCAAGCTGAGGTCTCTGCTCGACGTGACCGACCTGGAGATGGCCGATCCCGAGACCGTCATCGCGTGCACGGGCGCGCCCGTCGGCTTCGCCGGGCCGGTGGGGCTCCGGGGTGTGCGGATCGTGGCGGACCAGGCCGTGGCGGCGCTGCGGAACGTGATCGTGGGCGCCAACGAGGCCGACGCGCATTATGTGGACGCCAACCTCGATCGCGACTTCAACATCGATCTCGCCGGCGACCTGCGGAAGGCAGAAGCCGGCGACCCCTCCCCCCGCGGGGACGGGACCCTCAAGGTCGCCCGAGGGATCGAAACCGGCCATGTGTTTATGCTCGGGACGAAATACAGTGTCACCATGAAGGCCACCTTCCTGGATCCGCAGGGACGCGAACGTCTCGCCGTGATGGGCTGCTACGGCATTGGTGTGGGACGGACCGCCGCCGCAGCGATCGAGCAGAATCACGACCAGAAGGGCATCATCTGGCCTCTCCCTATCGCTCCCTTCCACGTCCACCTCCTGCCTCTGGGCCCCTCCCCGAAGGTGGTCGAGGCGAGTCAGCGCCTCTACGAGGAGCTGACCGGGGCCGCCATCGAGGTGCTGTGGGACGACCGGGACGAGCGCGCCGGGGTGAAATTCAACGACGCCGACCTGATCGGGACCCCCTACCACCTTGTCATTGGCGAAAAGGGGCTCGCGCAGGGGACCGTGGAGGTGAAAGAACGCCGCACCGGCACCTCGACCAAGCTCCCCCCGGACCAGGTCCTGACCCACCTCCGGCAGGCCCTGGAGGCGATCCGCGCCTCCTGAGCGGCTCCGGAGTGGCCTCGCCGAGCTGGGACCCTCGTTCGGGAGGTCCCGTTTCCTCTCCGCCCTCCCCCAGGAAATGACTGCAAGTGATTGATTTCATTTAACTTCGAGTGACTATCCCGCCCTTCCTTGCCAAAATGCGGATTTCCGGTAGCTTTAATTGATAGTCCCTCCACGCTCTTATCGGAACGGCCCCCGCCCCCGCACGCCGCTTTGGGCACCAGGGAGCAGGGTCCGCGCTTGAGGTCTGTGACGGAGTACTTGTAATGCAATTCAAGGCCGCTCCCGAAAATGTGTCCGAGCTCCAGGCGAAGGTCGAGTACGCGGAGCACGTCAAGCGCATCACGAATCAAATCCACAGCGCACACGATATCGACGAAATTCTGCTCGATCTCCACAAGGACATTCTGAGCCTCTTCGACGCCGAGGAGGTCACCCTCTACGCGGTCGACACGGAGAAGAAGGAGGTCTTCTCGAAAGTCCCCAACGTCGACTCCGTCGAGGAGGTCCGGTTCCCCATCACGGAGCAAAGCCTCCCCGGTTTCGCCGCCAAGTACCTCCGCCCGATCAACATCGCCGACGCCTACAGCCAGGCGGAGCTGGCCAAGATCCATCCATCGCTCGTCCATGACAGCTCCTGGGACAAGAAGACCGGCTTCCGAACCCGGCAGGTGCTGACCTACCCCATCGTGGCCGACAACAAGTACCTGATGGGGGTCATTCAGCTCCTGAACAAGAAGAGCGGGGGACGGTTCACCCGCAAGGACGAGGACTCGGTCGCCGAAATCGCCAAGGCGCTCGGCATCGCCTTCTTCAACCTGCGCAAGCTGTCGAAGAAAACTCCGACCAAATTCGATTACCTCGTTTCGAACAACCGCATCACGCAGGCCGAGCTCGACCAGGCCATCGCCGAGTCCCGGAAAGGCCCCAAGGACATCGAGACGATCCTCATCGAGAAGTACAAGGTGCCGAGCGCCGACATCGGCAAGTCCCTGGGCCAGTTCTACCGCGTGCCGTACGTTGAGTTCAGCGAGCGCACAATCGTCGACCCCGACCTGCTCAAGAACCTCAACGTCGACTATCTCCGGAAAAACCATTGGATGCCGCTGAAACGCGATCGAAACTCCGTGGAGATCCTCATCGACGATCCCGGTGACCTGGACAAGGGTCAGGACATCAAGCGGACCTTTCCAGGCCAGAACATCCGCTTTGCCGTCGCCCTCCGGCGAGACATCTCCAAGTTTCTTGCCGCCGCCACGGGTAACTTCGACACGTCGGACAGCCCGGACACCGCGGGCCCGCAAGCCAACATCTCCGACATTCTGGGCGAGCTGGTCAGCGAGGCCCAGGAAGAGGCCATGGCGGAAGAACTGGGCGGAAGCGTGGACGAGAACGACCACGCCATCGTCCGTCTGGCCAGCCAGATCATCGCCGACGGGTACCGGATGGGGGTCTCGGACATTCACATCGAGCCCTATTCGGACAAGAAGGAAACCGTCGTGCGGTTCAGGCTGGACGGCAGCTGCTTCGAGTATATGAAGATCCCGCCGACCTTCCGGCGCGCCATCGTCTCGCGGCTCAAGATCATGGCCAGCCTCGATATCGCGGAGCGGCGGAAGCCGCAAGACGGCAAGATCAAGTTCAAGGTCGGACAGCGCAAAGAGATCGAGCTTCGTGTGGCCACCATTCCGACCGCCGGCTACAACGAGGACATCGTCATGCGTATCCTGGCCTCCAGCGAGCCCATGCCGTTGGACCAGATGGGGTTCTCCGAGCGCAACCTGCGTGAGCTGAAGGCGATCGCGGAAAAACCCTATGGGATCATTCTCTGCGTCGGGCCGACCGGTTCCGGTAAGACCACCACGCTCCACTCGGTGCTCGGGCACATCAATAAGCCCGAGCGGAAGATTTGGACAGCCGAGGATCCCGTCGAAATCACGCAATACCAGCTGCGCCAGGTCCAGGTGCATCCCAAGATCGGGCTGACCTTTGCCGCGGCGATGCGCGCCTTCCTCCGTGCCGACCCCGACGTCATCATGGTCGGTGAGATGCGGGACAAAGAAACGGCCGACATGGGCATCGAGGCCTCGCTCACCGGCCACTTGGTGCTCAGCACCTTGCACACGAACAGCTCGGTCGAGACCGTGACACGTCTTTTGGACCTCGGTTGCGACTCGTTCAGCTTCGCCGACGCCATGCTGGGCGTCCTCGCCCAGCGCCTCACGAAGCGCGTCTGCAAGGAGTGCAAAGAGTCGTATCAAGGGAGCAAGGAAGAATACGAGGAGATCGTCCAGGCCTACGGCCCCGAGCACTGGGCCAAGCTGGGCATCAAGCACGACAGCAGCTTCAAGCTTTACCGGGGCAAGGGCTGCGATCAGTGCAACCGAACCGGCTTCCGGGGGCGGGTTGCGCTCCACGAGCTGCTGCTCGGCACGCCGGCCATGAAGGGTCTGATCCAGCACAAGGCCAAGACCGAGGACATGTTCAAGACCGCCACGGACGAAGGCATGACCACCTTGCTCCAGGACGGCATCCAGAAAGCACTCCAGGGACACACGACCTTCAAGCAGGTCAAGGCGGTGGCCATCAAGTAACGCGACGCGCCGGCGCCGATCCGCGTGACGCGTCTTCCGTGAGGCAAGAACGCCTCCAACGATCCCTCGCGGAGGACCCATCACGTCCGGCGAGGCAGGCCGCGGCTAAGGACCGCGACCTCCCTCGCCGCATCACGAAGCCCGCGGACTGCACATCCGCGGGCTTTCTCAGCTCCCCCGTATCGATCCTGTCCGTCTCCCATCCCCCGTCTCCCATCTCTTGTGTCTCGTCACGGACGCTCCTGAAGCACGAGCCGGCCTTGCATGCGGAGGGATGGTTGACTATTTCCCTGCTTTTCAGTATTGCTACGGGTGGATCCTGACGAGGCTCTATCGATCCAGGAGCAACAGGGCCTGGAAGTATCCCCGCCCACGTCGCCGGGTAGCGTTACCTCTTCATTGGGCCAACGAACCGAGCCGGGAGCAGATGCCCAAGGCAAAACCGTTCAACCAGTCGGAATGGCAGAAGATCCGGACGCTTCTGCGGAAGGAGCCCGACAAGTATGGGCTCCCGAGACGCGAGTACGGATCGGTGCTCGTCGGCTCGTTCAACATCCGCAAGCTCGGCGATCCCGCGAATCGGGATGAGGAGACCTGGAAGTTTCTGGCCGACGTCTGTCGGCGGTTCGACATCCTGGCGGTCCAGGAGGTCATGGACGACCTCCGCGGGGTCACGCTCCTCAAGGAGTTGATGGGTCCCGAGTTTGCCCTCATCATCTCGGACGCCACCGGGGCCTTTCCGGGAGAGCCGGGCGTCGCCGAGCGACTGGGTTTCATCTACAACTGGAACCGCGTCCGGCGAGGTGAGGTGGCCAGCGACATCTCCTACGATCGGAGCAAGCTCCTGGACATCCAGCTCGAGGAGAAGGACATCATCCAGCGCGCCTTCGAGGGCTACCTCGCGAAGCTGGGCCAATTCGAGAGGGGCGAGCGCAAGACCAAGCCCACGATCAACCTTCCGGTGTTTCTGTCCTTCATTCGCACCCCGTACATGGCGGCATTCGAGGTGGTCGGGCACCCCAGCAGTCAAACGTATCGGGTGATGGCAATCAATGCACACCTCATCTACGGCAACACCATGGCTGATCGACAGCTCGAGTTTAACGCCCTCATGCAGTGGATCCTCGCTCGGGTGAAGGAGGACCGCGCCTATTACAAGAACTTCCTCCTGCTGGGTGATCTCAACCTGAATTTCGACAATCCCGAAAGGGATCGGGCAGAGATCGAACGGCATCTCAAGTCCTTCCAGACGCGGACGGGAGACGACGTGCAGGTGCTCTTTCCCTTTCTCGACGTGCACCACCAGCAGAAAGAAGTCTTCCGCACGAACGCCCGCTTGTCGGAGACCTTCGATCAGATCGGCCTGTTCTATAAGCCGAAGGATCTCCCCCCTCATCTCCGCAGCACCAAGATGGGACGGGATACGATCCTGGGCCCAGACTACGGCATGTTCAATTTCGTCGAGCTGTTCAGCGACGCGGTGCGAGGCAAGCCGTTCATCCGCGAGCCGAAGAACACCGTTGCCAAGAAGGAGCAGAAGGAGTTCCTGGCCCGCTTCGAACACCGCGTGAGCGACCACATGCCCATCTGGGTGCGAATCCCTCTGTTTAAGGCTCCCCTGCTGGACAAGCCCGAACCCTGAGCCCTGGACCGACACCTGCTCTGATCCCGTGGCCTACCCCGGTTGCTCAGGTAGACTGTCCGGGGAGGGTTTCGTCAGGTTTGGCGTACAGTTCGCCCTGACCGGACGCCCGCCCGCATCAAGTGGGGTCCGAGCCGGCCGCCAAGCCAGGTGAAGTACATCCGGAAGTCGCTTACCAGGGACCAGAGGGGATAGCGGAAGGTGGCGGGGCGATTTTTTTCCACGAAGAAGTGCCCGACCCAGGCAAACAGATAGCCCGAGATCAGGGCACCGAGCAGGAACCAGGGTCGCAATGTCACGAGGAAGGCGATAAGATTGGCCAGCGCCAGGGTCGTCCCGACGTAGTGCAGGGCGCGGCATCCGGCCCTGCTGTGCTCGCCCAGGTAGTAGGGCCAAAACTGTGCATAGGTCGTGATTCGAGCCGTCAACCGAACGCTCCCAGGCTGGTCCTACGATTCGTCGTCTGACACAACCCTAGCTCTTGAACAAACCCCTGTCCAGCGCCTGAGCGGACAAGTCCTCACGGGGATGCGGGGCGCCTGAGGCGCCCGGTCGTGCTTGCGGCTCGTTTACAGCCTGGCGCAAACGGCTTTCACCTCCGTGTAGAGCGCGAGTGCGTCATGGCCCATTTCGCGGCCCCAGCCCGACTGCTTGTAGCCGCCGAAGGGCAGCGCCGCATCGAAGATGTTATGAGAATTGATCCACACCGTCCCTGCTCGCAGCTGGGCTGCGATGCGATGGGCCTTGCTGATGTCCCGAGTCCAGATTGAGGCCGCAAGCCCGAAGATCGAGTCGTTGGCCGCCGGGATCACATCTTCGATGTTCCTGAACGGCACGGCGCAGACCACCGGGCCAAAGATCTCTTCCCGCACGACTTTCATCTCAGGCTTCGTCCCGACCAGCACGGTGGGTTCCACGAAATATCCCGTTTCCCCCAGTCGGGCCCCACCGGCAACCGCTTTGGCCCCCTCGGTGAAGCCGGACTCCAGATACCCCAAGACCTTCCGCTGCTGCTCGTCCGAGACGAGCGGTCCCATCTGCGTCGTGGGATCTATGCCGGGACCAACCTTGATCTTTCTGGCCTGGTCCGCCACCCCCTCGACGACACGGTCGAAGCAACTCTCTTCCACGAAGAGCCGGGAACCCGCGCAGCAACACTGACCGTGGTTGAAGAAGATGGCGCTGGACGCGCCCTGAATAGTGGCGTCCGAATCCGCATCCTGAAACACGACGGTGGGAGATTTCCCACCGAGCTCCAACGAGACTTTTTTCAAGTTTCCGGCCGCTGCACCAACGATCAGCTTGCCGACCTCCGTGGATCCGGTAAACGCAACTTTGTCCACGTCAGGGTGAGCTGCGAGGGCCGCGCCGGCGGTTTCACCATAGCCCGGCACGACGTTGACCACGCCCGGCGGAAAGCCCGCCTCGCAGATCAGCTCGCCCAGCAGCAAGACCGAGAGCGGCGTTTGCTCCGCGGGCTTGAGCACGACGGTGCAGCCGGTGGCAAGGGCCGGCCCGAGCTTCCACGCCGCCATCAACAGGGGAAAGTTCCAGGGGATGATTTGTCCAACCACCCCGACCGGCTCACGGAGCGTATAAGCCAGGTACTGTGCACCAGGCGTGTACGGGACCGAGAGCGGAATCGTGTTGCCTTCGAGTTTGGTCGCCCATCCGGCCATGTAGCGGAAGAGATCCGCCGCGAGCGGTACGTCCGCCACCCGAGCGACTGCGACAGGCTTTCCGTTGTCCAGCGAGTCCAGCTCGGCAAATTCCTCGAGGCGGGCTTCGATCAGATCCGCGAGCTTCCACACGAGCCGCCCGCGGTCCGACGGGGTCATCCGCCGCCATGGGCCACTTTCAAACGCCTTGCGTGCCGCCTTGACGGCCCGATTGACGTCCTCGGCATCTCCTTCCGCGACCTGAGCCAAGACCTCTCCGGTGGCCGGGTTGCAGGTCGGAAAGGTCTTCCCGGAGGCGGCTTCCACCCATTGTCCCCCGATGAGCATCCTTCTCGGCTTGGCCAGGAAGCTGGTGACCCGCGGATTCACTTGTACTCCTGCCGTCGCAGTGCCCATGGCTAGGCCTCCCTTTGCAGGTTCTTCATGCCTTGGCTTTCCTCTCTGTTTCGTTACTGCCTCACTCCAACAGTCTCTCCGGGGCACGAATTATATACCCCTCCCGGCGAGAAATGTCAGGGGGTATCCTCCCCTCCTGATGTACCCCCCGAAAAACACAAAGCCCGCCGACCTTACGATCAGCGGGCTCCCTTGCATACTATCCGACCTCTCCGCTCAAGCCCTGACGTGTGAAATCAGAACACAGCGCCTACCGCATATCCGTCACCCACGGCTCATGGTCACGTGCCCGTGCACCCGAAGGAGATCGGGTTACCATGAGCAGTACAACGCCTGAGTGGCCTCGAGCCTTGACAGGATACGGGGACGGCTCTATCGAAGTCTGAAAGTCGGACGTGTCGGAGATTTACGCCCCCTCGATCGGCACCCATTGCTTGAGATCGGCATCGTAGCGGAGCCCGTCCAGCCCGAACGTCCGGATGAAGGCGATCACCTTCCACCTCTGCTCCTCACTGAGCTTGCTCTTGAAAGACGGCATTCGGCTTCCGGGGACACCTTCCGTCACGCTCCAGAGCAGGTGAGAGTCGCTGAAGCGTCTCATGCTCTTCGCGTCGCTGAAATCCCGCGCGCCCATGACGGGCTTCCCGCCCAGCCCGTGACATTTGGCGCACTTCACGTCCCGATTTGCACGACCGTAATAAATCTCCCGCCCTTCGGCGAGGATCGTTTGATCACTCCACCAGCCGGCGGGCATGTGCTTGCCGGCATACTTACTCGGCACGTTTCCGAAGCGCTGCGATTTCGCCCCCATGTCACAGCCTGACAGGAGGACGGCCAATACCAAGCAAGCGGACATGTAACTGACTCGCCACTTCATGATTCCCGTGAGTATCTGCATCATCTTCACCCCTCATTCGTCCGCTTAGGTTCACGCTGCGCTCGAGTCGCTCCCGAAGACCTATGCTCCACGGTCACGTCAGGTCAAAGCGGTCGAGGGTCATCACCTTGGTCCACGCAGCAACGAAGTCGCGCACAAACTTCTCTCGCGCGTCATGAGCTGCATAGACTTCTGCCACGGCGCGCAGCTCGGAGTTCGACCCGAAAATCAGGTCGACGGGAGTGGCCGTCCACCTCAGCTCGCCCGTCCCGCGATCACGGCCCTCGTACACGCCCTCGGATCCGGACGATTTCGACCATCTCGTGGACATGTCGAGCAGGTTCACGAAGAACTCGTTGCTCAACGTCCCGGGCCGGTCGGTGAACACCCCGTGTTCAGATTGTCCGGCGTTGGCATTCAGGGCCCGCATGCCGCCGACCAGGACGGTCATTTCAGGAACGGTCAGGGTCAACAGGTCCGCCCGATCGACCAGCATTTCAGCCGGCGATCGACGGTTACCGTTCCCAAAGTAGTTGCGAAACCCGTCTGCGGTCGGTTCGAGCAGGGCAAAAGACTTCACATCGGTCTGCTCCTGCGAGGCATCCGTGCGTCCAGGCCTGAAGGGAACCTGCACGTCAAATCCACCCTTCTTTGCGGCCTGCTCAATAGAGGCGGATCCGCCCAGCACGATCAGATCGGCGAGCGACACCTTCTTTCCGCTCGATTGCGCGCTATTGAAGTCATTTTGGATTTGCTTCAGGGTCTGCAGGACCTTCGCCAATTCATCCGAATCGTTGACTTCCCACTTGTTCTGCGGCGCGAGGCGAATGCGCGCGCCGTTCGCCCCACCGCGCATGTCGGTCCCGCGGAATGTTGAGGCCGACGCCCAGGCGGTCCTGACCAGTGCGGATGTCGACAATCCCGATGCGAGGATCTTCGCCTTGAGCGCGGCAATGTCCTCTGCATCGATCAAGGCATGATCGACTGCAGGGACAGGATCCTGCCACAACAACTCCGTCTCGGGGACCTCACTGCCAAGATAGCGCGCACGCGGTCCCATGTCGCGGTGTGTCAGATTGTACCAGGCCTTGGCAAAGGCGACTTCCAGCTCCTTCGGGTTCTCTTGAAAGCGCTTCGCAATCTTTCGATAGCTCGGGTCGAACTTGAGCGACAGGTCCGTCGTGAACATCATCGGAGGATGCCGCTTCGACGGATGGTGCGCATCCGGCACGAGATTCGAAGCCTGTCCGTTCTTGGGCACCCACTGAACCGCGCCGCCGGGGCTTTTCGTTTGCACCCACTCATAGGCGAACAGATTGTCCAGATACTGGGTGGTCCAGGCGACCGGGTTGATGGACCATGCGCCTTCCAGCCCGCTGGTGATCGTATCGCCGGCCTTGCCGCTGCCGCAGCGGTTGTTCCAACCGAAACCTTGCTGCTCGATGCCGGCGGCTGCAGGTTCGGGACCGAGACACTTGGACGGATCGCCGGCGCCATGGCTCT
>JBFKNO010000014.1:0-19706 GCA_041629275.1 Nitrospiraceae bacterium | reverse complement strand
CCGCCGGCCTCCTCCACGAACGCGCGGACTGCCCTCCCCATTTTCCGAGCGGTCTCGCTGTCCAGCCGGCAGATCGGGGAAGTCCCGCCGACGAGCAACACGACATGGGGGCGGCGCGCATCACCAAAGACCCTGGGCCACTTGATGGAAGCCTCCCCGAGGCGGTCCGGACCGATCGGATTCAGCGGGACGACGGTCTCGACCCGTCTGGGATCGGCCGGGAGCCCGAAGTGGGCGCAGGTCACGGTCAGGTCGAACGAGTCGGAGCCTTGGCCGCCTTTGCGGCCCAGATGAACGAGACGGGTTCGCCCGCGGCTGTTCATCCGGATCCACCGCGCAATGGGCGCCAGGCGACGACCGGTCACGATCACAAGATCCGGCCAGGGTGGAGCCAGTTCGGCGCGGCTGGCACTCCGCAACCCGAGGGGGCTTGCCCCGAGCAGCCGATTGGGCAATCGAGCGAGGACGTTGAACCGCAGGGCTTTGACGGCGTAGGGCCACCCCAAGGACTGCGCGAGACCGATGGACTGCGTGTTGTTGCCGGGCCGCTCTTCGGCGAGCACCCACACGGTCGGCTGGGCCTGGCCAAGCTGTTTGCCTCCCTGGATCCATGTCACGTGCGGGCTCCGGAACCTCGACCCGTGCCGGAGGGCGACCTCCCAGCGGCGCGTGGGATAGCGAGCGCCGCTCGCCTCGAAGCGGGCTTGCCACCAGCCGGCGCTCCGGCCCGAGCGGAGCGGAGGGGTTCCGTCCCCGGGATGGACCTGCCGGGGAGACGCGGTCACGCCCGCGTAGACAAACAGGCCTGCGGCTCGGAGGAGATCGTCCAGGACCCACGGGACATCCTCGTCCGGCACATGATCCAGCCAGTCCAGACACACGGCTCCGTCGAATGATCCCTCCGTCGGCCGCGGCGAGGCTGCGTCGAGCGGATCGTAGCAGGCCACACGCACCCCGTCGGGGAGGGAACCGTTCAGCTGGGATTCCCATCCGTTCCCGTTGTGAGCGGTGGAGCCCGGTCCATAGAGGAGGAGGCGACGCGCGCCTGACAGGGTCATCAGTCGAGCGAGGGCATCGCGGTGCTGCGGCAGCGCGTCGCGCTGGGGCGCCGGGTCGTGGGATGAGGCGGCGACGCTGCGGAGCGCCGAGCAGCGCTCCCCATAGGCCCGGCTCGGGTGTGTCCTGGTGAAGAGTTGAAAGCCGACCGCGTCCGCCGACTGCTCGAGCGAGCGCCACAGTGCTCCGAAGGGGTGCTCCTGGTAGACGAACTGCTCGGGAAACGGGGCCCAGGGTTGTGTATGGAGCGTGGTGAAATGAAGCAGCTTGGACCGCCCCGGAATGTATTCCTCGTCTCGCGCATTCCAGTCCGGTGAGAGGGCGCCGCGCAACCCGGGGGTCCCGGTCGCCCTGCCGAGGAGCTTCTTCTTCGGTCGCCGTTGGGCCTCCTCCAGGGTCCAGATCGTGCGCATCCGTGCGCAATCGAGGAGCATGACGGACGATTCCGTGTCGGAGATCGCGAGGAAGCCGTGCTCGCCCATCTCGGCATCGAACAACTCCGCGGGATCGGCCAGATACATCTGGTCGACATCGTTGTAGATCGCGCGACCCACGCCCTGGACGAAGTGCGGAATGGCGAACCGGTAGTTCGTGAACCCGGTCGTCCAACGACTGCGCTCGAAGCCGCTCAGGTCTTTCATCAGATAGATTTCGTAGGCTCGGGACGGATCTCGCACCTGCTCAATGGACCAGACGAAGACCCGCTCAGCGCGAAGCTGCGCAGGCTCCGTGCCCAGGAAGATCCGGACGGGAGGTTTGGGGCTGGGTGAGCGGCCCGGGACCGGGGGCAGCACGACGCGCTCAGGCGAGAGCCGCCCCTGACCATCTCTGGCTGTGTCGCCGGAGGGCCAGAGCCTGGCCTTTACCGTCTTTGCGTGGACAAAAGGCATCTGGATACCGGCTTCATCGGCTGCGCATCGAAGGAAGTGACTGTCTCACCGCCGCGAAAGACTGGCAGATCCGATCGATGTGCTCGGGCGTGTGGGCCGCACTGATGCTGCAACGCAACAGGCTCCGGCCTTCCGGAGCTGCGGGCGGGAGAATCATGTTCACGTAAATGCCGAGGTCCTGGAGTCCGTTCCAGAACCCGATGGCTTCTTCGCGTTGGTCGAACAGCACCGCGACAACCGGGCTCGGCTCCGGCCCGAGCGCAAACCCCAGCTTCTTCAGCTCGTCGTACAGGCGGTGCGCGTTGGTCCAGAGGCGCGCGCGGAGCTCGGGCCGCGATTGGAGAATCTCGAGGGCGGCTCTCGTGGACGCGATGACCGAGGGGCATGGCGAAGCCGTGAAGATGTAGGGCCGGCTCGCGTACCGCGTCAGCTCCAGCTCGTCATGGTCCGACACGCAGAACCCGCCCGTCGCGCCCAGGCTCTTGCTGAACGTGCCCACGATGAAATCGATGTGAGCATCGACGCCCGCCTCTTCGCTGAGACCACGGCCGTGCTCGCCGAGGACGCCCAAGGAGTGCGCTTCATCCAGGAGCAGATAGGCGCCGTACTCTTGCTTCACCGCGGCGATCTCGGCGAGCGGGGCCCGGTCGCCGAGCATGCTGTAGATGCCCTCCACGATGATGAGGGTATTGGTTTGGCGGCTGCCCAACCGTCGGAGGCGCTTGTGGAGGTCGCCCACGTCGTTGTGGCGGAACCGGATGACCTCGGCGGAGCTCATCCGGCAGCCGTCGTAAATGCTCGCGTGGCAGTCGCCGTCGATGAGGATCACGTCTCCCGCGGCGGTGAGGGCCGAAATAATGCCCAGATTCGCCAGGTACCCGGTCGAGAAGACCACGCCCTGGCGGCGCCCGTAGAACCGTGCGAGCTCGTGCTCGAGAGCGACGTGTCCGCCAAAGCTCCCGTTCGCCATGCGAGATCCCGTGGTCCCGGTCCCCTGCTCCTTCACCGCCGCGACCGCGGCCTCGATGCACGCCGGGTCGAATGTGAGCCCGAGGTAATTGTTGGTGCCGACCAGGATGGTGTGTCGGCCGTTGATCATCGCCTCGGTGGGGGACAGGATCTGCTCGATCGTGACCCGAAACGGATCCGCGCTGATCTGCGCGAGGGCTTCGCGGGCCTGGGCCAGTTGCTGGAACTTCTCGAGGAGGGCCATTACTGTTGCTCCGTCAAGTGCTCGATTTGGCGCGCGAAATCCTTCACCGTGCGCACGTCCGTGACGACGTTCAGCGGAATCGAGATGTCGAACCGTTCCTCCGTCTCGAGCAGGAGCTGCATCACCTTCATCGAATCGAGTCCGAGGTCGCTGATGAGGTGCGTGTCCTCGGTGAGGACCTGGCCCTCCTTCGCGTAGGACTTCAGGACCTCGAACAGTTCCGGAAGGGCTTCCTGGTAGTGTGGCATGGGGCGGTCCGTTCCCGTGTCGAAGGATTATCCGTGGCAGGCCGCTGGGTGAGCGCTGCCCGCGCGAAGCGTGCGCCGCAGCCCCTCGTTGAGGGACACGGTCGGTGTCCACCTCGTCGCGCCTGTGAACGCGGCGTTGTCGCAGACCCAGTCTGGATGCCGCAGCTCCCGCACCTTGCCCAGAGTGAAGATGGGCCTGTACCCGATCGTGGAGCCGGCGAGATGGTTCACGGCGGCCGCGAAGCTCAACACCGGTCCGGGGACGTGCACACGGAGAATGCGCTTGTCACAAACCCGTTCCATCGTCTCGACGAGGTCCCTCCAGCTATACCCGTTCGGATTGCCGTCATGCAGCTCGAATGCGCCGGTTGCCGGGTGGTCGCCTGCCAGCCATGCCGTGATGGCCTTGGCCAGGTCGTCCACGTAGAGCATCGAAAACCGAGCCCCCTCACGGCCCAGGATAGGCGCGAAACCGTGTGACATCAAGTGCAGGAGTGGCCGGAGCGCGCGGTCGCCGGGCCCATACACGGCGGGAGGGCGGAGCGCCGCCCAGGTCATCCGGTCTGCGACACGGGAAAGGGCGCGCTCCCCGTCACGCTTGCTCGCGGCATACGGCGAGAGCGACGGTTGTCGAGCGGCCAGGGACGAGATCAAGACGAATCGCGGCGCAGGCTTGTGCGAGGCGGCGAGGTCGGCGAGCCGCGCGACTCCCTCGACGTTGACGCGGCGAAAGTCGGCCTCGGTCGTGCCCCGAAGCGCGCCCGCACAGTGCACGACCGCGTCAGCATGATCGATCAGCAGGCGAAGGCTGCCCGTATCCTCCATGGAGCCCTCCACCCACCGGATGGCGGAGCCCTCCAGGCCGGACGGGGTCGATGAGGAACGGATGAGCGCCTGCACGTGCCACCCCTCCGCCAAGAGCGTGCGAGCCACCGCGCTGCCGATGAATCCGGTGGCTCCCGTCAGAGCGATGGTTCCGCGCATGGAGCCAGCTGCACCGTCGCCTGAGGGGGGCGGCTGGTGGTCGGTTTGCATGGGCTCGGGAACAGTTGCACCAGGTCCACACGTTTCAGAAACTCCTCCCGTGTCCTGGAACGGGACAGCTTCCCAGAGGATGTGCGCGGTAAGGTGTGGGGGGGGACCAACTCGATGAAACAGTCGAGTGCAAAGTGCTCGCGGATCAGGCTCTGCAGCCGCCGCACGAGGGCGGCTCGCTTCAGCTCGTCGGATTCACGGCATTGCACGGCCATGACGGCCATCTCCGATTGATCGGGGCCCTGCACCGAGAAGGCGCAGGCATCGCCCGTCCGGATCTCCGCAAATTCCTCGGCCATATGCTCCAGGTCCTGCGGCCAGATGTTTCGGCCGTTGATGATGATCACATCCTTCTTCCGGCCAATGATGACGATATCGCCATCGACGCGGTATCCGACGTCTCCCGTGTCGAGCCATCCGTCCGGGGACAAGACCTCTTGGGTCCGTTCAAGGTCGTCGAAATAGCCGGACATGACGTTGGGACCCCGCAGGAAGATCACGCCGCAGTGCCGCTCGGGCAACGCACGGCCGTGCTCGTCGCGGACTTCCACTTCCAGGTCCGGCAGGGGAGCGCCGCAGTTGACGAACCGGTTCGTGGCAGAGGTCTCTTGCTCATCGTCGGAAAGGGCGGGCCGCGCTTCCCGGTGCGCGGACAGGTGATGGCGGTCGACCTCGTCGACGGCCAGCCCGCGATCCAGCGGCGCGAAGCTCACTGCAAGGGCGCATTCAGCCATGCCATAGCACGCCAGGAACGCGCTCTTGTCGAACCCGCTGTCCGCGAACAACTCGGCGAACTCCGTCAATGCGTCGAACCGAATCGTTTCAGCTCCCACCCCGGCCGCGCGCCAGGCACTGAGGTCGAACTGGCCCGCCTCGTCGTGTCGGACGCGGCGCGCACAGACTTCGTAGCCGAACGACGGGCCGAACGAAATGGTCGCCCGACTTTGCGACATCAAGGTCAGCCACTGCCGGGGTCGCATCGCGAACGAGCGGGTGCTCAGGTAATCCACGGAGACCTGGGACACCAGCGGGCCGAGCACGAATCCGACGAGCCCCATGTCATGATAGAACGGCAGCCAGGACACCGCGCGGTCGCCTTTGCCGATCTTGAGGCCGTGCTGGGTGATCCCCCGAAGATTCGTCAGCGCGGCCTGCTGCGTGATCATGACCCCGCGAGGAAACCGCGTGCTGCCGGAGGTGTACTGGAGGTAGGCCATCTCATGAGGCTGCATGGGGCGTGGCTCATCCCCCGCTTCGGGCAGGGCGTCCAGGGCATCCATGCTGCCGCACAGTCCGAGGCTCAACCCCTCCGCGGCCTCCCGCAGAAAGGGAAGAAAATCCGGTGTCGCAAGTCCGACGGACGCCCGGCAGTGAGTCAGCAAGGCCCGCAGTTGCGCGACATAGCCCGCACGACCGCTCATGAACAGGGAGGCCGGAAGAGGCACCGGCACCAGCCCGGCATATTGGCAGGCGAAGAAGACCCGATGGAAGTCGGGGTGGGTATCGGCAACGATGGCGACCCGGGCTCCACGCTCCAACCCAAGGCCCAAGAGGCGGCCTGCCAGCGCCCGCGCCTGGTCTCGGAGGTCGGCGTAGGTGACGACCGTGCGGAGGTCACCCCGGTCCCCGTAAAAGTTGCAGCCGGTGCGGCCGGCGGCGGCGTAATCCAAGGCCTCGGCGAGCGTCGTGAACTCTGCGGCTCGCAGGGGCAAGTCGTGCTCGGTCGGGGTTGCTCTCAGTTTCATTACTGATTCACCATCCAGATCTCGGTTGGGGAAGAGGAGATTTGCATCTCACTGAAAATTCGCTGATTTCCAACTGACGGCTGCGCTGTGGCGACCACAAGAGCACAGGCTTCAGTATCAATGGCAAGTCTCGTGCCGAGTGATTTTGAAACCGTAACATGTTGAAAACATATCATAAGTCGTGAGCTTCGCAAGGACGCCCCACGCATCAACCCCGGATTTGTTGGAAAAAGTGAACAGGATGTGAGTCTCTTTCACCACTCCGCGAGCTGATGGCCGAGGCCGGCCGAGCCTCTCTCGCGTGGCGCCTGCAGAGGCAAACAATTCAAGGTGTTCGCGCATACCCACGGGCTGCGCGATGGTCCGCTGGCAGGTCGAGCCCGGTGGCCGGTGTTCAAACTGGAGCAGGGCGGGGCGTCAAAACAATGACTGGAGATGGGCCCGGAGGGCGCGGGTGGTCGTCTCATCCGTTCGGTTGACCCGAGAGAGGTCGGGTGGTCGGGGCCAGGCGTAGTCGGAGAACGTCTGGTCCTGAAAGACCCGCTCGCTGGCGTAGCGCGGCAGGACATGGAAATGGACATCGGGGTCGACCATCATGAGCATCAGATAGTTGATCTTGTCGTAGGCGAATGCGGCGCGCAACGCTCGTTCGACCTGCACGATGGCCTGATGGAGCTCCGCCATCGCCTCGGGGCTGATGTCGGAGAAAGCCGTGGCCTGGTCCTTACAGGCCAGGACGAGCGACCCGAGCGTCACTTGCTGCGGGCGCAGCAGCACCACCCATCGCGCGAGCTCCTTCACGCAGGAGTCGGGATAGCCGAACTTGCGGATCGTGGCATTCATGAGGTCTCTCTCCGCGCGTGCGACTGTGCAATATCCCTTGAAGGGATCCGGACAGATCCCTATAATCGCGCGGAGCCTAGCAGCAACGATTCCGAAGATCAACAGATTCAGCGCTCGGGACTCAACTCTCTCACGCTCCTCCGTCACGACCCGTCGAGATGCCGCGGTCCCTCGAACAGCTACGAATAGTGCGGGTGCAAGGCGCTCGGGAACGTCGGCGGTTCATCCGACTGCCCTGGTCCGTCTACGCGGGCGATCCGGCCTGGGTCCCGCCCCTGTTGATCGAGCGACAGGAGCACCTCTCCCCCCGGAACCCCTACTTCGCGCATGCCCGCTGCTGCCTCTGGCTGGCCTACCGGGGGTCGAGGCCCGTGGGGCGGATCAGCGCGCAGGTCGACGCCTTGCACGAGATGCGGTATCGGGACGCCACGGGATTTTTCGGCATGCTGGAGGCCGAAGACGACGGGGAGACCTTTCGTGCCTTGCTCGACACTGCCGAGGCCTGGCTGCGCGAGCAGGGGATGTCGCGCGTTCTGGGGCCGTTCAATTTCTCGATCAATCAGGAATGCGGGCTGCTCGTCGAAGGATTCGAGACGCCTCCGATGATCATGATGGGACATGCACGCCCGTACTATGAACCGCGCGTGGTGGGGACGGGTTATCGTCCGGTCAAGGACCTCCTGGCGTATCGCGTCCCCGCTGATTTCCAGACCCCTCCGGTCATGGAGCTCGCTGTCGCCAAGGCGGCTGACTGCGCGCGCATCAGGCCCTTGCGCAGGGCGAGTTTCGCCCGGGACCTGGCAATCTTGAAAGACATCTTCGAGGATGCCTGGGCCCAGAACTGGGGATTCATCCCGTTCACCGATGAGGAGTTTCGGCACCTCGGCCAGAGTTTGCGTCTCCTGGTGGACGAGGAGTTCGTCCAGATCGCGGAGGTGGACGGAGAGCCGGTCGCCATGATCGTCGTGTTCCCGAACCTGAACGAGGTGCTCCGGGACCTCGACGGACGGCTGCTCCCCTTCGGGTGGCTCAAGCTGTGGTGGCGGGTCAAGGTGCGCTGTCCGAACACGGCGCGGGTCCCCCTGATGGGCGTGCGCAAACGGCTCCAGGGTAGTCCGCTCGGCACGGCGCTGGCGTTCATGCTCATCGATGCCGTGCGTTGCCACGGGGTTCGGCGGGGCGTGCGGGAGGTGGAGCTGTCCTGGATCCTGGAAGACAACGTTGCCATGCGAAACATGCTGGCGGCGATCGGAGGCGAGGCCTACAAGCGGTACCGTCTGTACGAGAAAACGCTGGCATGAGCATCCTCCCCCCCATGACCGCGATTGTGCTCGCCGGTGACCGCCGCGAGCAGGATCCTGTGGCCCAGGCGGCGGGAGTGCCTGCGAAGGCGCTGGCTCCCGTCGCGGGGGTCCCCATGGTGCTCCGTGTGCTCGGGGCCTTGGCGGAGGCGCGAGGAATCGGAGATCGAATTCTCTGCGGGCCCGCGTGGCCCGCGGTCGAATCCCATCGGGAGCTGCGCGACATGATCGCCACGGGTCGGGTCCGGTGGGTCGAGCCCGGCGCGACGCCCAGCGCCAGCGCGTCCGCCGCGATGCAGACCGTTCCCGCTGAGCATCCTGTCCTCGTGACCACGGCGGACCATGCCCTCCTCAGCCCGCAGACCGTCGAGTATTTTTGCTCGAACGCCCGGTCGCGCGCGTGTGATGTCGTCGTCGGCTTGGCGTCCTACGACCTGGTGGCGGAGGCCTATCCTGGCATGAGACGGACGGTCGTGCGGTTACGAGATGGGGGTGTGTGCGGGTGTAATCTCTACGTGTTTCTCACCGCACGCGGGCGCGCGCTGGCCGCGTTCTGGCGTCGGGTGGAGCAACAGCGGAAAAACCCGGTCGGGCTCATCGCGACGTTGGGCTGGGGGTCGGTGCTCGCCTACCTGCTCGGGCGCCTGTCGCTCGGTGACGGTCTTGCCCGCCTGTCCGGCCGCGTGAACCTCTCGATCGAGGCGGTGATGCTGCCGTTCCCCGAGGCGACGCTGGATGTCGACAAGGTGAGCGACTGGGAGCTTGCGCAACGCCTTGCGGGGGCGCCACGCCTCGAGCCTCGGGTCACCCCGCCCTGACGAGACCCTTGGGGCGGGCTCCCCACGAGCCGGCCATTTTTCGCGCCTGTTCGAGATCGGCGGCGCAATCGATCTCCGCCCATTGCAGGCCCTGGATGGACGCCGCCCAGACGAGCCCCGACCGCGCCATGCCGTCGACGACGGAGAGGTACCATTGCTTGAGGGCCGCGGGCGCCCGAAGCGCCCGATCCATGGCCTCCGTGAAGAGGCGCGGGCCGTCACCCCGAAACAGCAGCACCCCGATGGATTCCGCATGCGACAGCTCGGGCGCCAGATCTTTTCCGACGCGGACGAGCTGCTGTCCGCTCAGCGACACTTTCATGTCGTCGGCGTCGTACGCCGGCTTCGAATCCGTCGTGAGGGTCACCGGCTTCGGAGGGCTGTGCAAGATCCGAGGCATGACGGCTGGCTCGAAGATGGTATCCCCGTTGAGCAGCACGAAGTCGTCCGTCATCTGCGAGCGTGCCACCCAGCAGCTGACGAGATTGTCCGTGACCGTGTAGAAGGGGTTGTACAGCGTCCGGACCTGCTCGCCGGTGTATCGGCTGGCCAAGAGATGCTCGACCTTTTCGGCGCCGAACCCCACGACGACCGTCACGTGATCGATTCCGCTGGCCAGGAGCTGGTCGATCTGCCACTCGAGGATCGTCGCCCCTTCGACGGTGAGCAGGCATTTGGGGGCCTCCGCAGTCAACGGGAGCAGGCGACGGCCCTGGCCGGCGCTCAAGATGATGGCTTGCATATGTGCTCGTCTCCTTTAGTCGCTTGCTCGTCTCTCGGCACCATGGTATCTATGTCCAGTCGGTGCTCAGGCAGGCCGGGGATGGTGGGGCGCACGTCCCTCTCGACGCCCGGCGGGGTCGAACGTGCGCGGTCGGCAGACGTGACACCCCGTAGGAAATATATAACCCATCCCCAAGACGTGAACAAAGAAAAAAGTAAGCCCCTCACTTGATTCTCGATCGCTACCTCGCAGGGGAGATCGCCAAACCCCTCTTCGCCTTCTGCCCCGCTTTGTTGCTCCTTTTTGCTGCCTTCACAGCCGCCGGGTACATGGATCTTGTCGCCAGCGGGCTGATGCCCGGAGACGTCGTCCTGCCGCTCGTGTTGCTGAAGTCGGTCATCGCGCTGGAGATTTTGCTGCCGGTGGCGTTGCACCTGTCCGTGGTCGTGGGGTTCGGCCGTCTCTACAACGATTCCGAGATGATGGCGCTCTTCGCCTGTGGCGTCAGCCCCGAGAGGGTCTTGCGCGTGGTGTTGCTGGTCTCGGCGATCGCGGCCACCGCCGCGGCGTGTCTGTCGCTCTCCGTGCGGCCCTGGGCGAACGACCTGCGGTATCGGCTCGAAAATCAAGCGGCGGCGGAATTTGATTTTCAGAGGATGGAGCCCGGTCGGTTCTATGGGTCCTTATCCGGTCGGCACGTCCTGTTTTTCAAGAGCCGCGATCAGACCACCCAACGCATGCGCGACGTCTTCATTCAGACGCGGTCGGAGGGGCTCGCCCGGCTCGTCTCCTCCCAGGAAGCCTATTACGATCGGCACCGGGATGCGTCCGGCGGCGGGGTCCTGGTCTGCCTCGACGCCCATGTCTACGAGCTCTTGCACGGTGACGGCGGGATGCTCACGGCCACGACCGGCACGCTCTCGATAGCGATGGAAGCGCCCGGGGAGGTGCCGATCGGCTACAAGCCGAAAACGGCCTCCACATGGGACCTCGCGCTCTCCAAGGACGTCCTGGACATCGCCGAGCTGCAATGGCGCCTGTCGACCCCGATCTCGGCCTTTCTCTTGGGCATGCTCGGGTTCCCGCTCAGTCGTGCGGAAGCGCGCAAGGGGAAATACGCCAAGCTGCTCATCGCCGTGATCATCTTCGCCGTCTATTACAACCTGAGTCTCATGGCCAAGAAGTGGGTCGAGCAAGGCCTCGTTGATCCGATGCCTGGCATCTGGTGGGCGCATCTGCTGCTGGCCATGCTGCTCGCCAGCCTGCTGTGGGGACGATCCTGGGTCTTGGCCTGGCGGAGCCGCTATGGGTTCTGAGATGTCCTCCGCCCGCCTGTCGACCTTGTTCCGGGACTGATGGAGGGGTAGGCCGGATGGCCGCGCTCGATCGACATATCGCAAGCCGTGTGATCAGGGGCTGCGTGCTCGTGCTGGCGGTCTTGCTGGCCGTGTTCAGCTTGATGGCCTTCGTCAACGAGCTGGGCGACGTGGGTCGGGGGACTTACACGCTGGGCGAGGCGCTCCTGCACGTTCTGTTGACCCTGCCGCATCGGGTCGTCGACCTGGCGCCGGTGACGGCCCTCCTGGGGAGCATCATCGGCCTGGGTGAGCTCGCCGCGGGACGCGAGTTGATCGCGATGCTGGCCTCGGGGATCTCACCGCTTCGGATCGGCGGGTCGGTGGTCAAGGCGGGCGCCCTCCTCATGCTCGGGGTCGTGGCGGTTCAAGAGTTCGTGGCGCCGCAAGGAGATCAACTCGCGTTCAAGCGCCGCGCGCAGGCGATCTCGGGCATCGAGTCGCTGCAGAATACACAGGGCTTCTGGTCGCGGGACGAGGACCAGGTCATCAACGTCCGCCGGGTCTTGCACGATCAGGTGCCCGCCGACGTCGAGATCTACCAATTCGGCCGGACGGGCCGGTTGCGGCAGTTCACCTCGGCCAGACAGGCCGTCATCCAGGACCGCGCACGCTGGCAGTTGGTGGATGTCGTCCAAAAAACCATCACGGAGGGGGACGTGGTCACCGCAACATACGCGGTGCTGCCCTGGACAACGTTCCTCAGGCCGGAGCAACTCAGCTTGCTCATCCTTCCGGTCGACACCCTCTCGCCTTCGGCCCTGTACGACCATGTGCAGTACCTGAAAGAAACCGGACAGAATGCGGAGCGGGCCGAGCTGGAGCTGTGGCGCCATGCCAGCATGCCGCTTTCGACGCTCCTGATGGTCCTCGTCGCGGTTCCCTTCGTCCTGGGTCCCCTTCGGGAGACCACGGCGGGCAAGCGGGCGCTGCACGGCTCGCTGCTTGGCGTGGGATTCTATCTCGGCAGTCAACTGCTGGCCCACGTCGGGTCCGTCGTGCACGCGCCTCCCGCTCTGGTGACCCTGACGCCCGTGATGATTGTCTGTGGCGTGGGGGTCTGGCTCTACCGGCGCGTGAGCTGACGCGAGGAGATCAAGAAACGCCGATGGCCAGGACATCCTGGGCCTCGGCCACAAACCGATCGGTTTTGGACGAGTATCCACGAACCGAAAGCGTGACGTCCCAGCCCTCGCGCGCCCGCCGTACCTCGCACACCTGATAGCAGGCACGATGGCCGGGCTTGGTGCCGCGGGCTGAAGACGAGGGGATTCCGATGACCGGGATCTGGCGCCGGGGCCCGCTCGCATGCGTCAGCGACGCGCGATGGGCATGACCGTGCAACACGAGCTCGGCCCCGTGCCTGGCCAAGACGGCACGCAGCGCGGCTCCGTCGGTGAGGCGCTTGCGCCATCCGACGACTCCGTCCACCGGCGGATGATGGAGCAGCACGATCCGGAACAGGTGCTGCCGACCCGTTTGCTCGAGAATCGGCTCGAGCCGTTCCAGTTGGGCGCGCCCTACGCTTCCCACGGCGAGGAAGGGGATGGAGGGTCGTGCGGTGGACAGGCCAATCAAGACGGCCTGCCCGCGAACCCGCAGGGTCGGAAAGGCCGATCGATCATTGGAAGGCTCCTCGGCCGTCTGAGGGCCATGGTCCGAGGTCATGTAGGGAGCCCAGGCTGCGAAGGTCCGGTCCCAGGACGTGCGAATGTAGGTGTCATGGTTGCCCGGGATCACGGTGATGTCGGGCGGGGAGCCGACCTGCTCGAGCCATGCCCTGACCTGCTGAAATTCCGTCGGGAGGCCGATGTGCGTGAGATCACCGGTAATCGCGATGTGGTCGAGCGCCATGTCTCGCAGGTCCCGCACGAGCGCCGACAGAATGCTTGGCGCGTGCTCCGCCCGGCGCCGCAGGCGCCAGGACAGGTAGCCCAGCAGGCGTTTGTTCATCAGCTCCCCGGGGCGAACGCCGGCCAGGGACGACAAATGAAGGTCGGAGAGGTGAGCAAATCTGAACGTGTCGTTCGTCTGGCTGCGCACGGGTGTCCCAGGGGTCTGCGGTGATCCGTCCGGGCGGCGACTTTACAGCAATCCACGCCTAGTATAAACTGCCTCTTCGTCTTTTACCTATCCCATCTCCGTATCCGTCTCACACCCGGGACACAGGCGTTCACGTACGACGTCGGGGCGCTCGAAGTCGGCCAGACCGTGTCTGTCTATGCCCACATCGTCAACGAGGCCCCGCTCCCGCTCTGGGGACTCACCTCGCATGAGCGGTACCGCCGGCTGCTCGAACAGACGGGTGTCACGGCGTTTGTTGATGATTTCGCCTCGCTGGACCCCGGGGATACGGTGCTGGTCCTGCGCGGCGATTATCTGCTGGATCCTCGGCTGGTCGGCAGCTTGGCCAAGTCGCCGAATGTCGTGCTCGAGGCGCCGGCAAGCACGTCACGGCTGGTCGTCGCGGCCCATGTGCCGGCCGGCCTCGCGTCTCAGGCAAGGGCCCTGGTGTCGGGAGATGGTGCGGCGCAGGTGCGGTCCTCGCCGGCGCTCCGCGTCGAAACTCCCGGCACGCTCGCGTCCGCGTTTCATGAGTTTCTGCTCAAGTCCGAGCCGCCGTTTGTCGAGCCGATCCGCCCCGACACCCAGCGCGCGCTCGAGTGCCGACTGTTCGCCGGCGCCTATAAAGGCGTGACGGACCTCGTGACCAAATGGCTGTGGCCCGTTCCCGCCCGGTGGGCCACACGTCTCTGCGTCACCCTCGGGCTCAGCCCGAATCAAATCACCGCGGTCAGCGTGATCCTGGTCATCGTCGCTGGCGCGCTCTTCGCCGAGGGGCAGTACGGATGGGGTCTCCTGGCCGCGTGGATCATGACCTTTCTGGATACGGTCGACGGCAAGCTGGCCCGGGTGACCGTGGCCTCCAGCCGGCTGGGCAATGCGCTGGACAAGAACCTCGATCTCATCCACCCGCCCTTGTGGTATCTCTTGTGGGGGCTCGGCCTGACCGTCTTCGAGCCGGAAATCCCCGGGCTGTCCCTGGAGCGGACCCTGTGGGCCATCATGATCGGGTACGTCGCCGGCCGCCTCGTCGAGGGCGCGTTCCTCCTCTGGCTGGGCCGATTCGGGATATTTTGCTGGCGTCCGATCGATTCGTACTTTAGGCTTGTCACGGCCCGGCGCAATCCGAATTTGATCGTGCTGACCGTCAGCGTGGTCCTTGGCCGACCGGACCTGGGTCTGGCGGGCGTCGCGGTCTGGACCGTGCTGTCGACGCTCATGTTGCTGGGTCGTCTCGGTCTCGCCGTGCGGGCGCGATCCGCGTGCGGGCCGCTTCGCCCGTGGCTGGCCGATGTCGCGACGGGGGCTGATCGCAGCTCCCTGGCGGCACGGCTGTTCGCCGAGCGGCCGCCACTTCGGTAACGCGGACGACAGGGTACCTTGCCGGGACTGATGATGCTCGCCTCCTCCGCATACGACGTCTCACAGCAGCTGCCCGCGGTCTTGCGCCCAGACCGCACGCGTCGGATCGGTGTGCTGGTCAATCCCCGAAGCGGCAAGCACGGGGCAGGCATCGAGTCGCTCATGCGTGTTCTCACCCGGCATCCCGAGGCCGTGTGGCGTCACGTCGTGACGCCGGACGACGTGGTCCTCGCGCTGAAGGAGATGGCGGCGAGGCGCGTCGACATGCTCGCCGTCATCGGCGGGGACGGAACGGTTCAGGCCTCGCTGACGGCGCTCTTTCACGGGTCGCCGTTCGACACCCCGCTTCCCCTTGCAGTGCTGGCAGGAGGGACGACGAACATGACCGCGGCGGACGTGGGAGTCGACGGGGAGCCCCCGAGCGCGTTGCAGCGTCTCCTGACCTGGGCGAGAGGCGAGGGTCGGGAGGCCCGGGTCGTCAGGAGAGCCGTCATGCGTGTCGAATGCGGGCCCAATCGGGCGCCCGCCTTCGGGATGTTTTTCAACGCGGCCGGGATCGTCGAAGTCACCCGTGCGCGCTGGGAGTCGCGCCGCAGAGCAAGGTCGGCGATCATGCGGGGCGGGTTGGGGACGGCCGCGACGGTATGCAAGTATCTCTTGGGGCTGGCGGTGGGGCGGCGCGTCGTCTCCCCCACACGGATCGGCGTCCGGCTCGACGGCCAGCGGCTCGAAGCGACCGACTATCTTGCGCTGTTTATCACCGGTTTGGTACGGATGGCGGGTGGCATCCGGCCGTACTGGGGGGAAGGCCCCGGCCCGCTCAGGTACACGGCCGTTGCCTATGAGCCCAAGCACCTCGTTCTCGCCGCGCCCGCGCTCTTGCGTGGCCGTCCGAATCGGTACCTGAGGCCCGAGTTCGGGTATGTGAGCCGCAACATCGCCGAAGCGGTCCTCGAGCTCGACGCCGACTGCGCGCTGGACGGGGAGATTATGGCGAGAGATCCCGGCCACGCGGTGGTGGTCGCGCACGCGGGCGAGGTGGACTTTGTGCGGGTGTAGCCGGGCGGTGATGGGCTCAGGGGCGCCGGATACGGTACCGTATCCAGAACCGGAGATGGAGATCGTATGTCGAGCGTGAGCGGTCCGGCCCAAGCTCGTCGGGAGGGAGGAGAGACGCCGACCCTGGGTGCAGGCGTGCCCCAAGGCGTCCCGCTTCGAGAGACCAAGGAGCTGCTGCAGGACTTGTTCACACCCAAGCCATGGGTGTACTGGACCGACTTTGTGATCTCCCTGTCGATCGCCTATGGCTGCGCCGCGCTCTACCTGGCGGCCCCGGCATTTTCGGCGGTGCAGCTGGCCGCATTCGCGGTGTCGGGATTCGCCTTGTTCCGGGTCGGCACGTTCATCCACGAGATCGTCCACATGCAACGGGGGTCCATGTTGGGCTTTCGGATCGCGTGGAATCTCCTCTTTGGGGTGCCGCTGCTCATGCATTCGCTCCTGTACAGCAATCATCTGGACCACCACAATCCCCACAAGTACGGCACGCCGGCGGACGGGGAGTATCTGCCTCTGGCTGCCGCGCCCCTTCGCGAAACGGTGTTCTATCTGATACAGATTCCTCTGTTGCCCGTTCTCGCCGTGGCTCGCTTTCTGCTCCTCGTACCGCTCTCCTTCCTGCACCCTCGCCTCCGGCGCTGGCTGCTGGAACGCGCCTCTTCCTATGGCTCGAACCCCTACTATCGCCGCACGATCCCCCCGGCCGAGCGCCGGGGCCTGTGGGTCCTGATGGATGTCCTGGCGTGCGCGGTGCTCCTCACCCTGGTCGTGCTCGTCCTGCAGGGCATGATCAGCTGGACGACGATCGGGTTGTTGTACCTGCTGGCGACCTATGGCATCGGTTTGAACTGGGTTCGCACGCTGGCCGCGCATCGCTACCAAAACGACGGCACGGAGATGACCTACGCCCAGCAGCTCCAGGATTCGCTCACCATCGGCGGACGCTCGGCGCTGACCCCGCTCCTGTTCCCCATCGGCCTGCGCTACCACGCCCTCCATCATCTGTTCCCGTCCCTCCCGTACCATGCGATGCGGGAAGCGCATCGCCGTCTCATGGCCCGCCTGCCCGAAGATTCCCCGTATAGGCAGACGATCTGCCCCGGGTTTGGCGCCGCCTTCCGCGAGCTCGTGAGGGGCGCGCTGCTGGCAGGGAGGCGGGGACAGGATCCGATGCCGGCGTGGCGCGGGGCCAAGGCGGAGAGCTGATTCTTTCGACATGCCCACGGCACTGGCCTCCCTGATCGAGCAGCAGCCGACAGCGCCTCCCGTGCCGTCGGTGCGCGCGCTCACCGAGGCGCTGCGCAGCCGGTATGGCGACGTCGTGGTCGCTATCCTTCTGTACGGCTCCTGCTTCCGTCGGACAAACGATGAAGGTTTGGTCGATCTCTACGTGCTCGTCGACGACTACCGAGATCTTCCCGGGACGGTCCTCCAGCGCCTGCTGCACCGGGTCCTGCCTCCGACCGTCTTCTACCTCGAGATTCCGTTTGAATCCCGGCTGGTCCGGGCGAAGTATGGGGTCATGTCGGTGGGAGATTTTGAGCGTGGCACGTCGGCGCGATGGTTTCATTCGTACCTCTGGGGACGCTTCGCGCAACCGACGGGAATCCTCTACGTGCGGGATCGCCAGGGGGCGGAACGGGTCCACGCCGCGCTCGCCCAGGCGATCGTGACCTTCGCCCGCCGCGTCCTGCCGATGATCGAGCCGACGTTCGACGCGCGCGACCTCTGGCGAGGGGGGCTCCGTCTCAGCTATCGGACCGAGCTGAGGCCCGAGCAGCCGGAAGCGGTATCCCGCCTGTACGATGCAGCACCGAACTATTACGAGGAGGCGACCCGACGAGTGCTGCCGCTTCTGCCGTATTCGGTCCGCGCGGTGGAGCAGGAGGGTGGTCCCACTCGCTATCACGCGCTGATCGGTCCCGGGACCAGGCACATAAGCCGCATCGCCTGGGGCATCAGGAGGGCTCAGGGCAAGGCGCTGAATCTCCTGCGCCTCACGAAGGGCCTGTTCACGTTTCGGGGCGGCGTCGACTACATCCTCTGGAAGGTCGAGCGGCACTCCGGTGTCAGGCCGGACATCCCTCCTCGCCTCCAGCACCACCCCTGGCTTGCCAAGGGGCTGGTGCTGTGGAAGCTCTACCGCCGCGGCGCGTTCAAGTGACTGGTCGTGGCCAGGTTCTTGCGTTAACGAAGGTTGAGCCCTGCGGAACAGTGGTTGACCAGGCCTGTTGAAAGTGCTCGGAGCAGGCCTTGGCGCGGGGGCCACGCCTGTCCTGCTCAGCGCTCCGGTTCGACCGCACTAACCGCTCGCATCCGCTCGGCTGCGGATCTCGCTGCGTGCCACTCGGAGAGGCACGCAGCTTCGGACAGTCCTCGCCGTCCGCCTTCGCCGTCCGGCTTCGGCGGACCGCGTCTGCTCGGGAAGTGCGGGGCCCGAACCTCCGCGATTCGCGACGCCAGGCGTGGCCCTCGCGCACAGGATCAACGAGTAAGAAGCAAGAGACCGGTTATGAAACAGATCAGCGGAGCGCAACATAGACGAGCGCCGCGATCAGCCCGGTGCAGGGAAGCGTCACCACCCAGGCCAGCACCATGTCCCGTACGGTGTGCCATTGAACCGCGTCGAGGCCCTTGAGCATGCCGATGCCGATGATGGCCGAGCTGCCCACGTGGGTCGTGGACACGGGCAGGCCGACCGTCGCGGCGGCCAGGACGATCGAGGATGTGGTGAGGTTGGCGGACAAGCCTTCGCTGTGATTCATGGTCGTGACGTTTTCCGCCAGCACCTCGGTCACGCGCAGCCCGGCCAGCATGCTGCCGAGCCCCATGGCGAGGGCCACCCCGGTGAACGCGGCCAATCTGGGAGTCGTGCCCCATGTGGACAGCGCCTCGCCCAGCAGGAGAATGGCCACGATCTTCGGCGCGTCGTTCGTGCCACGGGCGAAGGACGCCAGCCCGCTGGACAGCCAGTGGACCGAGTCCAGCCCGAAGACCAGCCCGCGCAACCCCGCGCGATCACATTGCTCGGGAACCGCGATCACGGGTTCTCCCAGCGCCGTGGTTTGAAACAGCGTCCGTGTCGAGCCCTGGGCGTCGACATGCACCAGCGCGCGGGCCTGCGGCATGAGGCAGAGGCAGGTGGCCTCCCAGCGGGAGGCCACGGCTCGAATGAGGGGGTGAAGCACGGCGGCAAGGGCAATGGCGAGCAGAGGGCTGACCAGGAGGGGGAGCGCGATCTTCGCGCTGATCCCTGCCCAGAGCAGGCCCTCGCTTCCCAGCGCCACCAGACCCCCGCCGACGATCGCGCCCGTGAGGGCATGCGTCGTGGAAACCGGCAACCCGGTCCTCGAGGCAAAGAGGACCCAGGCCGACGCCCCCGCGAGCACGCTCAATGCCAGCTCGGGGGGGAGGTTGCCCTCGGCGGTCACCATTCCGCGGGCGAAGGTCTTCACCATGGCGGTGGCCAGGAACCCGGAGGCGAGGGCACCGGCGACCGTCCAGCCGGCTCCCCAATAGATCGCCGTCCGGTAGCTCGTGACGCCGCTGCCGACCAACGTGGCCACGGCCTTCGACACATCGTTGCTGCCGTTGGCGAAGGCCAGCGCCAGCACGAACACGACGGTGAGCACAAAGAGATCAGCCATAGGTTTAGAATCAGACCGTCAGATGTCCGTCCGGAGCGAGGGGCACGAACCGAACCGGCCACAGTGGGTCAGACCCCTCTCTTACTCCCTTAAGTAACGGCTCCTCCGCATGATGATCCGGAGCCCGCCGTGCAGCCGTAACAATGGTTGCCGGTCACGATGCGTCGCCGGTCGAGCAGGGACCGGTCGAAGTCTCGAATGTGCGCGGGAGCACCGTGATCGACGGGGAGGTCGAGCATCTGATTGAAATCGCAGTCGTAGAGCACGCCGTCCCACCCGACCGAGAGCGTATGGCGGCACATCACCCCGGCCGCCGCCGTGGGGTTGAACGCATTCGCGAGTCGCT
>JBFKNO010000013.1:0-20815 GCA_041629275.1 Nitrospiraceae bacterium | reverse complement strand
GTTTCCACCCCGGTCGACCATCGGCTGCCGCCCCGCGGCGAGATCGATGATGCTGAGCCCGCCTCCTCTGAGCCGGGCACCGCCGATCCGCCGGGCGCAGCGCCCTTCTGGCGCGACCTCGAGTCGTGGATCAACGCCAAGCAACTGCGCTCCATCGTCTGGGATCACAGCGCGATCGGGGGAAAGGTGCGGTATCCCTTTCTCCCCCTCAAGGAGTTCTCAACGGATTTCGGCGTCACCGATTTCCACCGGTTTCACGCGTTCGAGGAGCTCGCCTCACTGTTTCCGGACGAGGCGGTACGCCTGCTGGCATCGATCCTGCGGTCGGACGGCAGGTCGAGCCCGGAGGACACGCTTCGTCGGGGTGAGACCCGGCGGGGGCACGGCACGATCCCGGACGGGGAGCGAACCGAAAGCAGGACGTGATCTATGTGCGGCATTGCCGGAGCGGTACATCTGTCATCTGAGAACATCGCCGGGCTTCCGCGCGCCCTCGGCGTCATGAACCGGATCCAGCAGCACCGCGGACCCGACGGAGAAGGGGTGTGGTGTCACCCCGGTGGACGTGTCGGTTTCGCTCATCGACGGCTCAGCATCATCGATCTCGCCGCGGGGCGGCAGCCGATGGTCGACCGGGGTGGAAACTGTCTCACGTACAACGGGGAGGTCTACAACTATATCGAGCTGCGAAAGGATCTCGGCGCCCAGCAATTCGTCACCCGGTCGGACACGGAGGTGATCCTCCACGCCTACCGGGAGTGGGGTCAGGACTGCGTCCATCATCTGCGAGGTATGTTTGCCTTCGCGCTGTGGGACGAGGAGCACGATCTCCTGTTCTGCGCGCGGGATCGGTTCGGCATCAAGCCGTTTCACTACACGATCGTCGACGGCGTCCTGTATTTCGCCTCCGAGGTCAAAGCGCTCCTCCCGTTCATGCCGAGCATCGACACGAACCCCGAGGCCTTCAAGGAGTATCTCACCTTTCAGTTCTGCCTGGCCGGCAAAACGCTGTTCGCGAACGTGCACGAGCTTCAGCCCGGGCACGTGCTCACGGTGAGCCGCGGCACGGTCGAGACGCGGCGCTATTGGGAGGTGTACTACGACCTCGACTTCGATCACACCGGACCGTATTTCGAACGCGAGGTCCGACGACTCCTCGCCTCCTCGGTGGATCTCCACCTGCGCAGCGACGTGCCGGTCGGCGCCTACCTGAGCGGAGGCTTGGACTCCAGTGTGGTGACCTGCCTGGCAGCCGAGCGGCAGGGAGCCGGCGTCCAGGCCTTCACCGGAAAGTTTTCGCAGAGCGAGGCGTATGACGAGAGCCGCTATGCCCGCGAGCTGGCCCAGGCCGCCGGCTGCGAGCTGCACGAGACCGATATCACCGAGCACGACCTGGTCGCGCATCTCGAGCGCGTCGTGTACCACCTCGATTATCCCGTTGCGGGTCCCGGCTCGTTCCCCCAGTACATGGTCGCCCGGAGCGCGAGCCGGCACTGCAAGGTCGTCCTGGGCGGGCAGGGCGGCGACGAGATCTTCGGCGGCTACGCGCGCTACCTGATCGCGTACTTCGAGCAGTGCATCAAGGCTGCGATCGACGGCAGGATGCACGACGGTAATTTCGTCGTCACCTACGAATCGATCATTCCCAATCTGAGCGTCCTCAGGCAGTACAAGCCCCTGCTCCAGGAATTCTGGCGCAAGGGGCTCTTCGAGGATCTCGACCAACGGTACTTTCGGCTCGTCAATCGTGCCCGCGACCTCGGAGATGAAATCAACTGGGATGCGATCAGACTGTACGTGCCGTACGACACGTTCTGCCAGATCTTTCGCGGGCGCAACGTCCGCAAGGAATCCTACTTCGACTGCATGACGCATTTTGATTTCAAGACTCTGCTGCCGGCGCTGCTCCACGTGGAAGACCGCATGAGCATGGCGCACGGCTTGGAGTCACGCGTGCCCTTCCTCGATCATCCCCTCGTCGAATTGGCGGCGACCGCGCCGTCCGACGTGAAGTTCAGGGACGGCCGTCTCAAGAATCTTCTGAAAAACGCGATCCGTGACGTGGTGCCGGGATCCATCCTGAACCGGACGGACAAGATGGGTTTCCCGGTGCCCCTCCACGACTGGGTGACCCGGGCGGGGGTCGTCCGAGACTTCGCCCAGGACACCATGTCGGCCCGCCGGGCCCTCACGAGGGACCTGGTGGACAACAGGAAGGTGCTGCAGGGTCTGGAGCGGGAGGGGAAATTCGGTCGCAAGTTGTGGGGGCTGCTGTGCCTCGAGCTGTGGCAGCAGGCCTTTCATGACCGCGCCGCGAGCTTCCGGAAAATGGTCGAAGCGGAGGTGACTCGATGAAAGTGCTGATCACGGGCGGAGCGGGCTTTGTCGGCTCCCATCTTGCCGATCGGATTCTCGCGCAGGAGGATGAGGTCTGCGTGATCGACAATTACGCAACGGGACGACGGGACAACCTGACGCCGCACCCGCGGCTGCGTATCGTGGAAGGGACGATTGCGGACGCCTCGCTGGTCGATCGCACGTTCGACGCTTTTCGGCCCGATCGGGTGATCCATGCAGCGGCATCCTACAAGGATCCGGACAACTGGACCGAGGATGCGCTGACCAACGTCGTCGGGACCGCCAACGTCGTGCGGGCGAGCCGTCGCCACGAGGTCTCTCGTGTGATCTATTTCCAGACCTCCCTCTGTTACGGCCTGAAGCCGATGGAGCAGCCGATCACGCTGGATCACCCCATCCGCCCCGAGGGCTCCAGCTATGCGATCAGCAAGACGGCGGGCGAGCAGTACGTCGTGCTCAGCGGGTTGAACGCCGTCTCGTTCCGGCTGGCGAACGCCTACGGGCCCCGGAACGTGAGCGGGCCGCTGCCGACCTTCTATCAACGCCTGTCGAACGGACAACGCTGCTTCGTGGCCGATACGCGACGCGATTTCCTGTACATCGACGACCTGGTCCGCGTGGTCATGCAGGCCCTGCAGGGCCAGGGACGCCCGGGCGCCTACCACGTGGCTTCCGGCCGCGACTTCGCCATCAAGGAGCTGTTCGACGCGACGGTGCGGGCCATGAGCGTGACGCTGGCCGAGGAGGTGGAGGTCAAGCCGCGCAACCCCGATGACGTCTACACCATCTTTCTCGATCCGAGCCGGACGAACACGGACTTTGGATGGAAGACGACGACACCGCTGGAGGAAGGCGTGCGTCTGGCCGTCGAATGGTACGGGAAGCACGGCCTCCAGGAAACGTTCACGCACCTGAAGCCGGGGGGAGCCAGGACATGACCAGAGGGCCCGTGCAGCTTGCGAGGACCACGTGGACGCGGTAACGCAGAACGTGCTGGTGGTCGGTGGGGCCGGGTTCGTGGGGGCCAACCTCGTCCGTGCTGCGCTGGAGCGCGGATGCCGGCGCGTCCTCGTGGTCGACACCTTCCTGTCCTCCGAACGGTCCGCGCTTCCGGACGATCCGCGTGTGGACGTGATCGAAGGATCGATCGCAGATGACCGCGTGCTGGCACAGATCCACGATGACTTCGAGGCCGTCTTTCATCTCGCGACTTTCCACGGCAATCAAAACTCCATCGCCGACCCGCTGGCGGACCACCAGAACAACCTGGTGACGACGCTCAAGCTCTACGAGCACCTGACACAGCTCCGGCGGGTCCGTAAGGTGGTCTATGCGGCCTCGGGGTGCACCCTCGCACCGCACACGTTCGAGCGGGCGGAACCGGTCCGCGAGGATGGTCCCGTGCCCTTGGACCTGGACAGCCCGTACCAGATCTCCAAGGTCGTCGGGGAGTTCTATTCCGTCTACTACCACAAACAGCACGGCCTGCCGACGGTTCGCGCCCGCTTTCAGAATGTCTACGGTCCGTGGGAGATCCTGGGCGCCGGTGTTTGGCGCGGTACCCCGGCCACGGTCTGGCGGAACGTCGTGCCCAGCTTCGTCTATCGAGCGCTCACGCAGCAGCCGCTGCGGGTCGAAAGCGAGGGCAAAGCCAGCCGGGACTTCATCTATGTCGAGGACATCGTGCGGGGGTTGCTGTGCTGTGCGGACTCCGGCGTCCCCGGAGATGTCTACAACCTGGCGAGCGGGACCGAGACCAGCATCGTGGATCTCGCCAGGATGGTGAACGACATGACGGGCAACCGCGCGTCGATCGAGCTCGTGCCCGGACGGGCCTGGGACCGCGCCGGGAAACGTGTGGGGAGCACCGAGAAGGCCAAGCGTATGCTGGGGTTCGAGGCCGTGGTGAGCCTGAAGGAAGGCATCGGCCGCACGATCGACTGGACACGGCGCCATTTGGCGCTCATCGAGGCGTGTATCGAGAAACATGCCGCCATGATGGGGGCCCCTTCCTGCCGGGTGGCCCCGTGACTCGGGAATTGGTGGCGCAACAGTCACCGGAGTACGTGCGGGCCAAGCAGGCGGCTCAGCCGAACACCGCCACCTGTGCGCGGCAGTTCGACACCATCGTGAGGGAAATGCAGCGGACGAACAACTGGCGGCACGATCACAGATTCCTGGATGTCGGCTGCGGCGTCGGCCTGTACACCGAATATTGGCATTCGCGTGGCGCGCGCGTGACCGGCATCGATGCCGACGAATCGCAAGTCGTCGTGGCGCGGGCACGCGCGGAATTCGACAGTGCGTCCATCCGATACGAGAGGGCCGAAGCGGACCACCTGCCGTTCGGCGACGCCTCCTTCGACATTGTCTTCGCGAACTCGATTCTGGAGCACGTCACGAATTGGGAGGTCTGCGTGGAGGAATGGGTGAGGGTGCTGTCACCGGGAGGGCTCCTGTGGATCGAGACGACCAATGTGCTCTGTCCCAGACAGGGCGAGTACAGATGGCTGCCGCTCTACAGCTGGTGGCCCGCCCCGCTCAAGCGCCTCGTCGTGCGCCTGGCAGAACGCTGCCCCGCTCTGTCCAATCACTCGGCGCGGCCGGCTCTGCATTGGTTTTCTTACTTTCGCCTCCGGCGGTTTCTGGCCGCGCGGGGGATGACGGTCCGTGACCGCTTTGACTGCATGGATCTGACGCAGGCGGGGTTCGCCAAGAGGCTCGCGAGGCACCTCGCCTTGTCCTCCGTGGCGGGCCGCGCCTGTGCCTATGTGGCGGTCACGCCGCTGGTCGTGTTGGCCACGAAGGGACCGCACGCGCAGGGCGCGTTTCCGTCGCGTCCTGATCGCACGGAGCCCGGAAAAGGTGGGCCAGGTACATGAAGCGGATGCCCGACAGGATTCCGACCCTCATCCTCTATGCGACCGGTGAAGCGCACTGGAAGCGGGTGACGATCGTCACGGGGCTGCGCCTGCTCCAGGCCTTGCCCGGCGGGTCGCGCGCCAGGACGTGGCCGTATATCAGGGGACGGCGCTCGCTCGAGGAGGAATTTCGCGTCCTCTCGTACATGATTGACTGGCGCGAGGCCTTCTGCCGAGCCTCGTCCTTGCAGGTCGACCTCTGCGACATCAATGACCTCATCGCCTATTACGCCTCCTTGCGCAGGCTGGAGGAATACCCCCTGGTGGTGGTCCTGCATTCAGCGGCGTGGGATGCGATGACGTTGCTCCGGTGGACGATGCGTCGGCTCCGAAAGCGGCGCGGGAAGCTGGTGGTGCTGTTCGGCGACGAGTACTTCCACATGCGTGAGAAGCTGGCGTTCGCCCGCGGGGCAGCCGCGGATTACATCGGCAGCCAACTCCCCTTGGCCGCCGCCGAGTGGCTGTACGCGGACTGCGCCCCCGCGAAGGTCTTACCGGTCCCGCATGCCTTGAACCCTGACGTTTTCGTGCCGCGAGCCGGGCCACGTCCCGTCGAGATCGGATTCAGGGGTGCGATGTACGCGAGCCTGTACCTCGGAGACAGCCAGCGAAACGGGGTCGTCCAGAAGGTGCAGGAGCGGGCCAGGGCGCGGGGGCTGAAGACGGATCTCCAGGACCGGCGCTATCCACGGGAGCAATGGGCCGAATTCCTGAACTCGTGCCAGGCCGTCGTCGGCGCGGAATCCGGCACGGCCTACCTGGAAAAAGATGACCGGACCCGGCGCGCGATCACCCGGTATCTGACGCGCGCCCCGTGGGCCACCTTCGACGAGGTTCACGAGCGTTTCTTCCGGCATTACCCCAATCCGGTGTCCGGCAAGGCGATCTCCTCGCGTCACTTCGAGCCGATCGGGACCAAGACCTGCCAGCTCCTGCTGGAGGGGCACTACAACGGGATCTTGAAGGCGGGCGAGCATTACATCGAGATCAAGAAGGACTTCTCCAACGTGGACGACGCCCTCGCGCAGGCGTCGGACGCCGGCGTTCGAAGGGGCATCGTGGACCGCGCCTTCGACTACGTGAGGAGCGCGCATACCTACGGGCATCGGGTGCAGGATCTGCTGCGCGCCATTGGGATCTAGGAGCCTGTGCGAGACAGGTAGCTGCAGCATCGCATGCTGCCAGATTTGGCACCATAAGATGGTGCCGCTACAAAGGATGGACCCTCATTGCCGCAGTTGCGCATCGCCGGACGGGCGCCGAAGTGACGGTCACGGGGGATGAAGGAAGGCGGATCAGCACGCATGACATCTTTCGCGAGCGAGGAGGCGGCAGTGGAAAAGCCGAGCGCGACGATCGGTCTCGAGGCTTCCCGCGTGGGGGAGACGGGCCGCGCCGTCGCACAGTCGCGTCCGGCGACGCCCCCGCGGCGCGTCAAACTGTGCTTCATCTCGCCCCTGGGCTACGGCTTGTATCACCCCGACGCCGCGGTGCCCTTCGGGGGGGCGGAGCTGCAGTGCTTTCTCCTCTCAAGGGAGCTTGCACGGGACCCCGAGCTGGACGTCGTTGTGCTCACGACCGTCGAGTCGGAGCCCGGATCGGAAGCCCACGGCGCGCTCACCCTCGTGAAGCGCCAGGCTCGCCGTCGCCTGGCGCGCCATCCCGTGCTGCGGCCGCATACCCTGCTCGGCGGGGTCTGGGGGTACCTCTGCGCGTTCCGGGACATGTACCGGCTGCTCCGCTCGATCGACGCCGATGCCTATCTGCACGCCGGCGCCGGGGTCGAGGTGGGGGCCTATGCACTTATTTGCCGGCTGTTGCGGCGGCGATTCGTCTATCTCGTGGCGTCATCGGCGGACGTCGAGGAGCCCTACGGCAAGGTCGCCGGCACGCTCCGTCGACTCTATCCGGCGGGCCTCCGTCTCGCGAACGCGATCGTGTGCAGGACCCAGGACCAGCAAGCCTGGATGCGGCGTCGATACGGCCGGAGCAGCACGCTCATCCGGACCGGGCATCCGACCCAGCCCGTCCTGGATCGTCCGAGAACCGCGATCCTGTGGGTCGGGCGGATGCATCCGTTGAAACAGCCGGAGCGGTTCCTCGACCTGGCCGAGCGGTTGCAAGGCGAATCCTGCGTCATGGTCGCCATGCGTGACCCTCTGCACGAGGACCTCTGGGAGCGGATCCGACGACGGGCCTCGGCCCTGCCCAACGTGACGCTCCGGAGCAACGCCACGCGACTCGAGACGGAGGCGCTCTTTGCGCAGGCCAAGCTGTTCGTCAACACGTCGACCTATGAAGGATTTCCCAATACCTTCGTGGAGGCGGCCATGCACGGGATGCCAATCGTCTCCTTGATCGTGAATCCGGACCGCGTGTTGACGGAGCAGGGCATCGGCCGGTGCGCCGAAGGCTCGTTCGAAACACTGGTGTCCGACGCGCGTGCGCTGTGCAGGCCCGGCGGGACCTGGTCGGACTATGCCCGGCGCGCCCGGGCCTATGCGATGGAGCATCACGACATCACGCGCTCGGCACGCGAGCTGAAGTCGCTCGTGACCTCGTTGGTGTCCGCGCCCGTCCCGCGGAGCGCGCCGGCGTGAGCACGAAGGGGTTGCGATTGTGTTATGTGGGCCCGGCCGCCTCGGTCACGCTGAGGCGTTGGGTGGAGTGGTTCGTCGCACGCGGGCACGAGGCCACCATCGTGACCGTCGAGCCCACGGACCCCGCCACGCTGCAGGGCGCGCGCCAGATCGATGTGGGGCGGCCCGGCCGCCCCAAGAAGGTCGGCCGATTGATCTCGGCCCTTCGGATGGCGCGGCTGGTGGCTGGATTGCGGGCGGACGTCGTGCACGTCCATTACCTCCGCGGCCTCGCGTGGGGCCTCCTGCTCACACGAACACGGCCCTGCGTCGTGACGCCGTGGGGCAGCGACGTGCTGGCGGAGCAGGGGGCGTTCAGGGAATGGTACAGCGAGCGCTTGACGAGGGCGCTGCTTCGTCGCGCGGACCTGATCACCGTGCATTCCGATTACATGGAGCGCCGCCTGCGCGCGCTGATCGGCCCGTCGCCTCCCGTAGGTCGCATCGGGTGGGGCGTCGACCTGGCTCGCTTCCGTCCCGGGCTCGAGGTGGAGTCACTGAAACGGCGCTGGGGGATCGCCTCCCACCGCCCGGTCGTGCTCAGCCCGCGGATCGCCAAACCGTTCTACCGGCACGAGCTCATCATCCGGGCCCTGCCGGCGGTGCGCCGCGAGGCGCCGGACGTGCTGCTCCTCATCACGGAGCACGAGGCCGACGAGGCCTACCTGCGCAGCCTCAAGGATCTGGCTCGCGACCTGGGGGTGGAGGAGCAGGTGCGGTTCATGGGAGCGATTGCGTACGAGGAGATGCCACGCTGGTACAACCTGGCGGATGTCGTCGTCATGACCCCGCGCTCCGATGGGATGCCGAATTCGCTCCTCGAAACGATGGCCTGCGGGACGGTGCCGGTGCTGGCGCGGTTGGAGCAATACGAGGGGCTGGTCCGTCACGGGGTGAACGGTTTGCTGGTGGAGGCGGACCCCGCGGAGATCGCGAGCGCGCTGGCGACGGTCATTGCGGACGAGGGCCTCAGGCGACGCATCGGTGAGGCGAACCGGGCCGTGGTCCAGGCACGCGGTGACCAGGACCAGGAGATGGCCAAGATGGAGGCGTGGTATCGCAGGCTTGCCGCCGCGGGACCAGCAGCCAGACCGGAGGAATCGGTCAGCACATGTGCGCCATAGCGGGCATCTATGAGACGACGGGGCGACCCGTCGATCGGCACCTCCTGCGGACCATGACACGGATGCAGGCGCATCGCGGTCCGGACGGGGAGGGCTACGTCTATCTCGACCCGGCGGGAGCCCTGCCTCCGCTGCCGGTCGGGGAGGGTGACACGGCACCGGTCGTCCAGGGTCGCCACGCCCTGGCGATGGGGCACCGGCGGCTCGCGATCATCGACCTGTCCGAGGCCGGCCACCAGCCGATGTCGGTCGCCGGCGGACGGTATTGGGTCTGCTACAACGGCGAGCTCTACAACTACCTCGAGCTCCGCGACGAGCTCGCCGGGAAGGGCCATCGATTCGAGTCGAGGTCGGACACCGAGGTGCTCCTGGCGGCCTACGTCGAATGGGGCGAGGCCTGTGTCTCGCGGTTCAACGGGATGTTCGCCTTTGCCGTCTGGGACGCGCCGCGGCGCCGCCTGTTCTGCTCCCGGGATCGTCTCGGCGAAAAGCCGTTGTACTACCACTGGGATGGAGCCCGATTCGCCTTCGCCTCCGAGATCAAGGCCGTGCTCCCCGCCTGTGACCGACAGTCAGCCAACGATCGCGCGGTGTTCGAGTATCTGGACGAGGCCGTGCTGGATGCCGGCGACCACACGTTCTTCGAGCATGTCCGGCAACTGCCGCCGGCGCACAGTCTGATCGTCGAGCACGGCACGCTGCGTGTCATCCGCTACTGGGGCCTGCCGGAGGGGGAGCCTCCCCCGGGGGAGACTCCGTCCTTCGAGCAGGCGGTCGGGCTCCTGCGAGAGCTGTTCGAAGACGCCGTTCGCCTCCGCCTGCGGAGCGATGTGGCAGTCGGGTCCTGTCTGAGCGGAGGCTTGGACTCCTCCGCCATCGTCTGCGTGGCGCAGGCCCTCCGCGGCCTAGACGCGCCGCTCCAAACCTTCTCTTCCTGCTTCGAGGATCCGGCCTATGACGAGCGGGTGTACATCCTCCCGGTCGTCTCGTCCACGCGCTCGACGGCTCACTTCGTCTTTCCCGACCCCAAGGAGCTGCTCGACCAGATGATGCGGCTGGTCTGGCACCAGGATGAGCCCTTCGGCTCGACGAGCATTTTCGCCCAATGGGCCGTGATGCGGCAGGCCAAGCAGCATGGCGTGAAGGTGCTCCTGGACGGGCAAGGCGCCGACGAGCAGTTGTGCGGCTATCACCGCGCCTTCGGCGCGTGGTTCGCCGACTTGTTGGCCCAGGGCAGGCTGCGGCGCCTCGCGACGGAGCTCGCGGCCTATCGTCGGCTCCATCCCGCCCTACCCAAGGAGCTGCTGGCGACCCTGGGGCGAAGCCTGCTTCCGGGGCCGCTGGTCCGGGCCGTCCGGGGGCGGATGACGGGCAGTGCGACCTGGCTGGGGGCGGAGTTCCGTCGCGCGTTTCGCCCGCGTGCCAGAGGGGAGCGGGGCGCGCTGACCCATCTGCGCGCCTTCGAGCGCGACCTGCTGACCGGAAACGGGCTGAGGGCGCTGCTGCACTCCGAGGACCGCAATGCGATGGCCTTCGGGGTCGAGGCGAGGCTTCCATTCCTCGATCATCGCCTCGTCGAGCTTCTCGACAGCCTCGACCCGGCGTGCAAGCTGCGCGCGGGGCAGACCAAGGCGATCCTGCGGGAGGCCATGAAGGGGTTGCTGCCCGAGCCCGTCCGGCTCCGTCGGGACAAGATGGGATTCGTGACGCCGGAGGCGCAATGGTTCCGTGGCCCAATCAGCCAGGACGTGCGCCAGGTCCTGTCCGACCGGCGGACGCGTGAGCGAGGCTATCTGGACACGAGGGCGGCGCAGCGTGCGTTCGAGGCGCACGTCGCGGGCCGCGTCGATCTCAGCCGCGCCATCTGGCGCTGGCTGAACGTCGAGCTCTGGTGCCGCTGCTTCAGTGATGAGAGGTCATGCGACTCGTCTGTGTCCTGATCAACAACTCGGGAGTCGGGGGGGCTGAGCGCCGGCTGGGCCGCCTCTTCGCGCAACGCGCCGACCGGGACCCGCGCGCCATCCTCGTGGTGAATCGCATGCTCTGGCGGCGCCTGCGCGAAGCCGGCGCGATCACGGGGCGGGAGCGGCGGGTGTGGCGGCTCCCGGAGCCATGCCTGGCGCTCGCGCGCGCGCTGGGAATCCTGTCCGGACAACTGGGGTTCTGGTTGCGGAAGACGGACTACGTGATGTTTGCGTGCCTGTTGTCCGCGCGCTACCTCCTGGCGCCGGCGACGCTGTTCCACGCCGCGTTGGGCGGCACCTATGCCCTGTGCCCGCTCCTGCTGCTGAGGCCGGGTCATCGGGTGGTCGTCTCGGTCACGAACCCCAGCCTGGAACAGATGCTGGGCAGCAGGGTGGGGCTCCCCCTCTACCGGTACGCGCTCACCCGCTGCGCGCGCATCGACGCGCTGACGGCGAACGTGCGGGCGAGCCTCATCAAGGAAGGCTTCGATGCGGGAAAGATTGCCGTCCCGCCGGGCAGCATCGTGGACGCGGAGCATTTCCAGCCGGCGGCCGGCAAGGAGCTCTGGGTGGTCTTTGCCGGGCGTCTCGTGGAGGAGAAGAACCCGATGCTGTTCATCGAGGCGCTCCCGGCCGTGCGTCGGGCCGTCCCCGATGCGAGATTCTTTCTCTTCGGCGAGGGGCCGTTGTCCAAGCCGGTGGCCGAGCTGATGGCCCGGCTCGATGTGGCCTCCGCCGTCGAGGTCGGGTTCGAGCCGGATCTGGCACCGGTGCTGGGCCGCGCGCTGGTCTTCGTCTCGTTGCAGCGGCAGGACAATTACCCGTCGCAAAGCCTGCTGGAGGCCATGAGCGCCGGCATGGCCGTGGTCGCGACGGACGTGGGGCTGACCTGGCAGCTGGTGGACGAGGAGACCGGCCTTCGCGTCAAGCCGGAGCCCTCGGAGGTGGCACTGGCCGTGATCACGCTGCTGCGGGATCCGGGGCGGTGCCGGACCCTGGGCGGGGCGGCGCGGCGCCGCGTGATGAGCCACCATTCGGAGGGGCAGTACGAGCGCTATCTGGACGCGGAGTATGCGGCGCTGACGCATGCGGACTAGTGCAGGCAGGCGATCCAGAAGAGAGAAGAGCCTTATATCAATGTAGCTGCAGCATCTTATGCTGCCCGCGAGGCTGCAGCGATGGGCCCGGGCGCCATGAGATGGCGCGGCTACGGTCTTATAGAAACGACTCACAACGACAAGATGCGCAGAACATTCACTATATCTATATGCACAAACGCGATGTGATCTAACCCATGCTGCTCTTTGCCTTGACAGGCATCCTAGCCTTCGCTCTGGCCCTGTACGGCGTGCCGGTGGCGCGCCGCGCCGCGCTCAAGTACGGGATCGTGGACAAGCCCGACGGGCGATTGAAGCAGCAGCGCGAGCCGATTCCCTACCTCGGCGGGCTGGCGGTCTACCTGGCGTTCCTGGTGAGCCTGGCGTTCACCTTCGAGTTCAGTCACGAGGTCCTGGGGATCGTGCTCGCCGGGACGCTGGTCATGATGCTCGGGTTGATCGATGATTTCGGCGTGCTCTCGCCCGCGAACAAGCTTGCCGGCCAGCTCCTGGCGGTGTTCGTGCTGATCCGCAGCGGGATCCGCATCGAGATCGTGTCCCTCCCGGAGTGGCTCGCGCTGGCGCTCACGGTGGTCTGGATGATCGGCATCATCAATGCGTTCAACCTCCTCGACATCATGGACGGGCTCGCGGCGGGCGTCGGGGTGGTCTGCGCGGGCTTGCTGCTCGTCGTCGCCATCATCAACGGAAACACGACCATCGCCATCATGCTGGCGGCGCTGGCCGGCAGTCTGTTGGGGTTCCTGCGGTACAACTATTACCCGGCGCGCATCTATCTGGGAGACGCCGGCGCGCTGTTCATCGGCTGCATGCTGGGGGCGCTCTCCATGATCGGGCGGTATACGATCAACCATCCGGTCTCGCTGCTCACCCCCGTGCTGATCCTCGGGGTCCCGATCTTCGACACGCTGTTCGTCATGTACATTCGGTTTCTCCGCGGCTTGCCGGTCTTCCTGGGCAGCCCGGATCACATGGCGATCCGCTTGCGGCAATGGGGGCTGACCGTGCCCCAGGTCGTCCTCCTGAGCTACGGGGCCACGGCGATCGTCGGCGGAGTCGGCCTGACGGTCATGTCGGTGCCCCAGGACCTCGCGATGGTGCTGAGCGGCGTGGTCGTGGTGGTCATGGGCGTCGCCGCCATCGGCCTGACGCGTGTGGATGTCACCCGGAAGCAACCCACGCTCGTTGGTGGATCCGTGGCCCATCCCTCGCAAGGGCCTGGACGACCGGGGGGATCATGATTCTCATCGTCGGAGCCGGACTGGCCGGCCTCAGCACGGCGTTCCACCTCGAGCAGATCCCCTATCGGGTCGTCGAGAAAGAGAAAGAGGCCGGCGGCCTGTGCCGCTCCTACCAACTCGACGGCTTCACCTTCGATTACACGGGTCACCTGCTGCACTTCCGCCGGCCCGAGATCAAGACGCTCGTCGAGACGCTCCTCGACGGACGACTGGAGCGCCATGTGCGGCGCTCTTTCGTCTACTCGCACGAGACCTATACGGAGTACCCGTTCCAGGTGAACACCCACGGCCTCCCGCCCGAGGTCGTGCGCGATTGCCTGCTGGGGTTCATCGCCACCCTCACGAGCGCCCATCAGGCCGTGCCGCCGGAGGACCGGTCGCTCCGAGCATGGATTCTCGAGAACCTCGGGGACGGCATCGCCAAGCACTTCATGATCCCCTTCAACGAGAAGCTCTGGCAGGTCTCCCTCGAGGAGCTGACCTCGGATTGGGTGTCGTGGCTCGTCCCCAAGCCGGACGTGCGGGATGTCGTCAACGGGGCCTTGGGCATCAAAGACAAGGCCTTCGGATACAACCCAACGTTTCTCTATCCGCTCCGTGGCGGCATCGATGTCCTGCCGAAGGCGTTTCTGGGCGGCGTGCGCCCCATCGACTACGGGACCGAGCTGGTCGAGGTGGACACGACGCGGCGGCGCGCCGTGCTGAGCGACGGGGCCGAGGTGACGTACGAGGAGCTGGTGTCGACGATCCCGGTCCCGGAGCTGGTGGCGCGCTGCACCGACCTTCCCGGGTGGGTGCGCGAGGCGACGGCGGGCCTGCGCTGCGCATCCGTGTACAACGTCAATCTCGGCGTCGCGCGCGCGGGCGTCAGCGACAAGCACTGGATCTACTTCCCCGAGCACGAGTATCCGTTCTACCGCGTGGGCTTTCCGATGAACTTTGCGCCGGCGCTGGGTCCCGAGGGCTGCAGCTCGATGTACGTGGAGCTCTCCCACCTCGCGTCGAACGCGAGGCCCCCCGCCGAGATCATCGCCTCCGTCCGGCAGGGTCTGGCGCGTGCGGGCATCCTGCGGGCCACGGACGAGATCCTGGTGGCCGACGTGAGGGATATCCACTACGCCTACGTCCTGTTCGACCGCCATCGGGCCAAGGCGCTGCCGGAGATTCTGGCCGAGCTGGAGCGGCGGGGGATCCGGTCCATCGGTCGGTACGGTCGCTGGGAGCACACCTCCATGGAAGACGCGATGCTGCAAGGCAAGCAGGCGGCCGAGCAGCTCCTCGACCGGCATCGAGCGAAAGGGTAGCGCCGCATGGCGGTCACGGTCGTGCATGTCATCACCAAGCTGGAGCTGGGCGGCGCGCAGCAGAACACGCTCTTCACGGTCTCCCATCTCGATCCGACACGATACCGGAGGATCCTGGTGACCGGCGAGCCGGGCGTCCTCGATGCCGAGGCGCGGGCATTGGGCGGGGTGGAATTCCATCAGGTCCCCAGCCTCGTGCGACCCGTGAGCCCCATCAAGGATCTGCGCGCCCTGATTTCGCTGCTCAGGCTCTTCCTGCGACTGAAGCCGGCGATCGTGCACACGCACAGCTCGAAGGCCGGCATCATCGGACGGTGGGCCGCCAAGCTCGCCCGCGTGCCGATCATCATCCATTCCATTCACGGGTATGGATTTCACGCCCGCCAGCCGGCGCTCAAACGGCTGGCCTTCGTCGCTGCCGAGCGCGCCGTGGCGCCGCTGACGAACAGGTTCTTCGCCGTTTCGGAGGCGAATCGGCGTCGGGGCGTGGAGCTGGGATTGTTTCCGGCCGACCGCTGCGTGGTGATCAGAAGCGGTATCGATGTTGAGGCTGCAAGGGGAGCGGGCGTGGATCGCGCGGCAAAGAGGCGGGAGTTGGGGTTTGACCCCGCGCAGCCGATCGTCGGTATGGTGGCGCCGTTCAAACCGCAGAAGGCGCCGCTCGACTTCGTGGGTCTGGCGGCCCTGGTGCACCATGCCAGGCCGGAGACTGGCTTCCTGCTCGTCGGGGACGGGGAGCTCCGGCGCGACGTGGAGCTGGCCATCGTCCGGCGCGGGTTGACGGGGGTGGTCCGTCTCGCGGGGTGGAGGCGCGACGTCGCCGAGATCATGCCCTGCCTGGCGGTCTTCGTCTTGACCTCGCGCTGGGAGGGGTTGCCGAGGGTCTACCTCGAGGCCCTGGCGGCCGGCGTGCCGGTCGTGGGGACCCGCGTCGATGGCGCCGCCGAGGTGGTCCATGACGGGCACAACGGGTTTCTGGTCGAGCCGGGCGACCTGCCCGCGATGGCGGAGCGAGTCCTGGCCCTGCTCAACGCCCCGCAGCTGGCTCGCGACATGGGGCGGCAGGGCCGCGGGTTGCCGCCGGAGTTCGACATCCGCGACATGGTCTGGAGGCAGGAACGCGAATACGAGCGCCTACTGGCTGCCGACGAAGGCTGGAATTACTTGAGGCACCCGGCGGGCTATGATACATCAAGCAAGAATTAAGAGCGCTGTGTCTCCCCTTACCCGCCTTCGCCCAGGCGCTTCGGCGGGCTCCGCAAAGGGGAGGTGGGAAGGACGTCACCGTGCTTCTGAACCATCAAGAGAGAGCCGACCACGAGATGGAGTAGTCGATGCAAGTTCCCCTGCTCGATCTGAAAGCGCAGTATCGCGGGATTCGCGGCGAGGTGCTGGCCGCCATCGAAGCCGTGTGCGACGAGCAAGGCTTTATTCTCGGGTCCCGTGTCGCCGAGCTGGAGAAGGCCGTGTCCGCTTATGTCGGGGCGAGCCACGCGGTCGGCGTCGCGTCGGGGAGCGACGCCTTGTTGGTCTCGCTGATGGCCCTCGGCGTCGGGCAGGGCGACGAGGTCATCACCGTGCCCTTCACCTTTTTCGCGACGACGGGTGCCATCTCGCGTCTGGGGGCCAGGCCCGTCCTGGTGGATATTCGACCCGACACCTTCAACATCGATCCCGCGCGGATCGAGCGCGCGATCACCTCGAAGACGAAAGCGATGATCCCGGTCCATCTGTTCGGCCAATGCGCGGAGATGGAAGCCATCCTCGACATCGCGGGCCGGCGCGGGATCCGCGTGATCGAAGACGCCGCCCAGGCGATCGGCGCTGCGCGCCACGGCCGGAAGGCGGGCACCTTCGGCGATACGGGGTGCTTCAGTTTTTTCCCCTCCAAGAACCTCGGCGGGTTTGGAGACGGTGGCATGATCACGACCAATGACGCGGGCCTGCGTGACGCGCTGGCGATGTTGCGGGTGCACGGAAGCAAGGTGAAATACGCGCACGAGCAGGTCGGCGTGAACAGCCGCCTCGACGCGCTCCAGGCTGCCGTCCTCCTGGTGAAGCTGAAATACCTCGAGGCATGGACGGACGGCCGCCGGCGGAATGCCGCTGCATACGGGCGGTTGTTCGAGGAGGCCAAGCTGACGGAGGTGATCACGCTTCCGCGGACGCAACCCGAGAATCACCACGTGTTCAACCAGTACACCATCCGGGCGCGAAAGCGCGACGAGTTGCGGGCCTTCTTGAAGGAACGGGGTGTGGGGACGGAGGTCTACTATCCGCTGCCGCTCCACCTCCAGCCGTGCTACCGGGACCTGGGTTACAAAAAAGGAGCCTTCCCGGTGTCGGAAGACGCGTCAGAAGAGGTACTCTCGCTGCCCATCTACGCCGAATTGTCCGACGACCAACTGGCCTACGTCGTCGACACGATCGCCGCCTTCTACAAGCGCCACGCCTGATCCCGCCCTGACCTCGCTGGCCCCGAGCGCCAAATCCGACCCGAGAATGCCTTTTCGCTCGATCCTGCATCTCGCGGGTCCTGCCCGGACGAATTCTGCGATCGGCAATGAGTTCCGTCTACGTATATCGTCGGCGCGGGTGCCACGCCTGGCGTCGCAAATCGCGGAGGTTCGGGCCCCGCAGTTCCCGAGCAGACGCGGTCGAGCACTGAAATGGGGACAGGCACCGCCTGGGGACTGTCCCGTCCAGGGACTGTCCCCCTTCTCGGCGGAGCCAGTCCCCATTTCGGCGCCGGACGGCGAGGACTATCCGAAGCTGCGTGCCTCCGCGAGTGGCACGCAGCGAGATCCGCAGCCGAGCGGATGCGAGGGTTAGTGCGGTCGAACCGCGCTTCGACAGGCTCAGCACCCCTCGAGCGAGCGCCCCGAGCTGCGTCGAGGGGAAGCGCTGAGCAGGACGGGCCCTTCGGCAAGACTCAGGGCAGGCGTGGCCCCCGCGCCGGTGCCGACGGGCGTGCCCCGCGCCGACCCGGCTGCCGTCCCCCCCCCCCTTCCCCGTGGCGCTGCAGGGACCCCCAGGCTGCCACCCCTTGCCGATTCATCCAGCGCAGGAGTAAGATCGGACGTCCCGGAAAGGAGGCCCTATGACAAAGACGACGACCTCTGCCACACGCCGCTTGTCCCTCGATCGCAACATCGAACGGCTGCGCCAACAACTCTCGAACCTCGCGTCGTTTCTGGGCAAGAAGAAGGAAAAGCCGACGATGACCTTGTCCGAGTTCGACCTGGAGACGGAACGCTTGATCAGCGATGTGTTGGGCGAGACGTCCGAGTTGCTCGAGGCCTATGAGTATGCCCAGATGGGAGAAGCGTCGGGGTTGGTGAATATGACCGATGAGGCACCGGAGGGCGGGGGTTTGGACCCCGAGCGCCAAAGCCTGCTCCAGCGCAGCCGCGTCCTGGAGAGCTGCATCTCGGAGCTCGAAGCTCGCCGGGCCGAGTCCGCGAAAAAACCCAAGACCGGCGCGCAAGCCGTCATCGGCCCCCAGGTCGCCAGCCACATGTCTCCCGAAATCCGCAGCGTCGCTGTCGAGGCCACCCTACGGGAGGCCAGCAAGCGCATGCAGGAGTGGCGGGTGGGCTCGCTCCTGGTGAGCGATGACCGGTTCTATGTCGGCGTTATTACGGATACTGATCTGGCGCGCGAGGTGGTCGCGAGGGGCATCGATCCGGCGACGACCACGGTCAAGACGTTGATGAGGAAGCCGGTGACCATCGACGGGGAGCGAACGATCATCGATGCCGTCCGTCAGATGAAAGAGCAGGGGACGCGCCATCTGGCGGTCACCGACAACGGCGAGATCATCGGCATCCTGTCTGTCTCCAACATACTCCGCTATTACTCTGGCGTCGTCTGATCACACGCCCCCTCTCTAGCCCGGCCACTGGCCACGTCGCGGGGCTTGCCCCGAGCGAGGCCCGGGCACGGAGGTGCATGGAGGGGGCTGTCTAAGCAATAATTGATGAGCCTGGGAGGAAGATAATGGGGCCAACCAAGGCGATCGTCAAGGATAACGCGCTCTACGAAGCGTTGAGCGGGAAGCTGATCAAGGACGGTTTCAAGGACCGGAAGGAACTCGGGGACTACGTCAACCATCATTACGTCGCCCTCCCGGTCAGCGATAACCAGGGGCGACCCTGGATGCTGGACGGGAAGTTGATCTACTGCTTTCGAGGCTCGCAATACGAGACCGTGGATGACCAGCGCGTTCATCTGGCCCGTTGCCCGGATTGCGGCGGGATGGGCGTGCGGATCGACGAGATCACCGTGGAGTCGGATTGCATCCGCTGCACCACGTGCGGGCATGAGTTCGACGCCCGCCTGGAAATGATGGAAAACTGACGACGGGCCGATCGGGCCGTCCGCTACTGCTGCGCGTCGTCTTCCGGGGGCTGGGCCGTCCGAAACCGGGTGAGCGAGTGCCCCAACTGCTCGGCCGGTCCCTGGGATTCCAAGATCACCGCCACTTTCATCTCCAGCTTGTTCGTGGCCTCGCCCGAGTAGTACCCGCTCGTCGGGGCGATGTCCTGGTAGTCCCTGCCCACCGCCACCGTCACATAGCGTTCGTCGCATCGCCGCTGGTGCGTCGGGTCGTAGGCCACCCAGAGCGGCGCGCCCTGCTCTCCCACCGGCAGGAGCACCTCGACCCAGGCGTGCATTTGTCCCTCCCCCGGAAGGTACCCCGACACATAGCGTGCCGGGAGGCCGGCCAGGCGGCAGAGCGCCAGCATGACGTGCGCGTAGTCCTGGCACACGCCGGCCGCGATGTGAAACGCCTCCGCCGCGGGGGTGCCGACATGGGTACGCCCCGCCTCATACCGCATGTGCGCGTGGACTTGGTGGAGGATGCCGTCGGCGAGCTCGACGGGAGACGCCCCGCGGTCGCGCAGATGCTTGGCGAGTCGTTGCAGGCCGTCCGAGCCATCGACCAAACGCGTGAGCCGGGTGAACTCCGCCGGCTCCACGCTGCAATCCGAGTCCTGCATGCCGACTCCCTGAAAGGCGAGCTGTCCGTCGGGCAGGTACAACGCGGTCGTCTCGACCCGCATCTGCACCAGGCAGGAGATGGCCTTCTCCACTTTGACGTGCTCGAGCTGCCACACGAGGTTCCCGAAGGCGTCCATATAATGACGGTAGTCGGCTGGAGGCTCCATATGCCATCTGATGTCCAGGCGGCGCTGCCGGCCGTAGTGCTGGACCGCCGCCGGACGCATGAGCGTCCGCACCGCCGTCACCGGCAAGTCGTAGCTGTAGGTGAACTGGTGCTCGACGGACAGGACTGCCCGAACCGGTCTGAGCGACGGCTCGTGGTGATGCACCACGGGCCGCCGGCGAATGCGCTGGAGGGTGAGCGCCGCCTCCAGCGGCCCCCCCGCATGGAAGAACGTGCGGGTCATCGTCTCCGAAAGCTGATCGAGTCGCTCGGTCACCTCCGACAGGAAATTGGCCAGGCCGACCCGGTAGACCTCCTCCAGGATGGCGTACTCGAGATCGGCCGCCAACTGGCCGACCGTCCGTTGGACCTCGGTGGTGTTCAGATTCGACGGCGTCGACGTGAGCCGCGCGAGCAACTGGCGGGCGTTGTCCGTACAGGACCGGACGGAGCGGGGGAACCGCGGGTGAAAGAGCAGAAACTTGACGATTTTTGACGGGACCACGTCGGAGCGAGACACCTTTCGGTACGCCTCGTAGGCGCTCGCGGACTTCATGATGGCCAGGCACTGGTGGAATTCCGTGAGCGCCGCCGGCTCGGCGGCGCCCTTGACCAGGATGGGATGGGCGAGCAGGCGCGCGGTATGGTGGCCTCGCTCGATGTTCTGCCCGAGACGATAGAAGCACCAGCCCTCATCGTGGATCATCGTGCTGCCGAACACGCCGTAGAGCGTGTAGCACGTGTGCTGAATCCGATACAGCAGGTGGTGGGGACCGTCCCAGAGATCGTGCGGGGTCCAGCTCTTGAGGCTCAGGTAGAAGGTGTTGATCTCCTGCCACACCTCGCTGGAAAGCTGGTCCTGGATGCTGCGCGCATTGTCCCGAGCGGCGGAGATCAACCTCACGATCGAGTTCGGGTTGAATTGGTCCAGCGTCAGGAACTCGACGACCGACTGGGTCGAGAGCGTATCGTGGAC
>JBFKNO010000012.1:0-20955 GCA_041629275.1 Nitrospiraceae bacterium | reverse complement strand
TTATGTTGGCGGAGATAGCATGGGCGCAGGGCCAGGCGGGGCCTGGCACGGGGGGCACCCTTCTGTCGTTGGTGCCGTTCGTCTTGATTTTCGTGATCTTCTATGTGCTGCTCATCCTGCCGCAGCGGAAGCGCCAGAAAGAGTTGAAGTCCATGCAGGAAAGTATCAAGAAGGGAGACAAGGTGTTGACGTCCTCGGGGATCTGGGGGACCATCACCAACATGGGGAAGACGACGGTGACCGTTCAGATCGCGGACAACACGAAAGTGAAGATGCAGCGCGAGTCGATCGCGCGGCTGCGGGGTGATGAAGAGGATTGAAGATGACAGGGGAGAGGCGTGACATGAAAAAGGGATTGGAGCGAGGATGAAGCCGGTCAAGGGACGTCTCACGCTGCTGGCGCTGTTTGCCTTCTTTTCGGTGCTGTTTTTCCTGCCGACGATTCCCGCGGTCTACGACAACATTCCGCTGTGGATGAAGCGTATCCTGCCCGACAAGGGCATTGCGCTGGGATTGGACCTGCAGGGCGGCATTCACATGGTGATGCAGGTCGAAGAGGATCGTGCAGTCGAGATCGCCGTGGACCGGGCGGTCAATGCCGTCCAGGACGCGCTGGCAGACCAGGATCTTGCCGTCATGTCCGTCGAACGGACCGGTCACACACAAATCCAGATTCGTGTCGACGACCAGGGGATGAAAGAAAAGGTTCAGAAAGTCCTGGAGGACTTCCCCGCCTATTTTTCGGTCGAGAGCGCCGGCAGCGCGGATACGCTCGTCTATGAGCTTCGGGAGGCCGAGGTCAAGCGTATCAAGACGTCCTCGATCGATCAGGCCTTGGAGACCATCCGAAACCGGATCGACCAGTTCGGCGTGCGCGAGCCTCTGGTGGCGCGGCAGGGCCTCAATCAAATCGTGGTTCAGCTGCCGGGCATCAAGGATCCGGATCGAGCCAAGGAGCTCATCCGGGAAACGGCGATCCTCGAGTTCAAGCTGCTCGACGAGGACAGTCCGGTCGCGCGCGAGCTCCCCGGCCGCGTGCCCAAAGGGAAGGAAGAAGAGCTCCTCAAGGAGCTGCAGAGCAAGATTCCTGAGGGTGACGAGATCCTGTTCGAACGGCAACGGGACGAGGAGAGCGGGCAGGAGTGGCGGGTGCCCTATCTGGTCAAGACGCGCGTCCTGCTGGCGGGCGATGTGCTGAGCGACGCCCGCGTCGCCATCGGGGAATTCAGCGAGCCTTACGTCTCCGTGACCTTTGACGCGAAGGGCGCCAAGGAGTTCGAGCGCATCACCACGGACCACGTCAAGAAGCGCCTCGCGATCGTGCTGGACGATACCGTCTACTCGGCGCCGGTCATCCGGGAGCGGATTCCAGGGGGCCGTGCGTCGATCGAAGGGTCCTTTTCGATGGAGGAAGCGAATGACCTGGCGATTGTGCTCCGTGCGGGGTCGTTGCCGGCTCCCCTGGAGGTCATCCAGGATCTCACGGTCGGCCCGTCACTCGGGCGCGACTCCATCGAGAAGGGGCTCCGGACGACCTTTTTCGCCGGGGTCCTCGTCGTCTTGTTCATGGTCATGTATTACCGCATGTCCGGGATCATCGCCGACTTCGCGCTGGCGTTGAACCTGATCTGCCTCATCGGCGCCTTGTCCGGGCTCAACGCCACGCTCACGCTGCCCGGCATCGCGGGCATCATCCTGACCATCGGCATGGGCGTGGACTCCAACGTGCTGATCTTCGAGCGGATTCGGGAAGAGCTGAGGACCGGCAAGCCCGTCCGCCTCGCCGTGGACAACGGGTACGACAAGGCCCTACTCACGATCGTCGACAGCCACGTCACGACCTTGATCACCGGCCTGGCGCTGTTCCTGTTCGGCACGGGACCCATCAAGGGCTTTGCCGTGACGCTCTGTCTGGGCATTGCCATCAACCTGTTCACGGCGCTGGTCGGAACCAAGGTCGTGTACGACGTGATCAACCGGCATCGGCGACTGGAGCGACTCAGTATTTAAGATGCTGATCTGAAAAAACCTCCTGTGTGTCGCTGCAGCATCTCATGCTGCCGGGGGGAGGCGCCATGAGATGGCGCAGCTACAAGACCTGAACGTCCATGCGGCAGGGGTGAGCCAAAGGCTCATGGAAACTCCGTTGTATAGTCGAACGATCGACCCAGTGGTGGATCGAGGCGAGTCGAAGCCGCGCGTGTTGGAGGGAGAGTGAGCATGTTCGAGATCTTGGGGAAGACCAACATCGATTTCATGGGCAAGCGCCGGATCACCTTCGTGCTGTCCGGACTCCTGGTTCTGCTGGGCCTGCTCGCCCTGGTGCAGATCGGCCGCGGCGTCGCAAATATCGGCATCGACTTTGCCGGCGGCACGGCGGTTCAGCTGGCCTTCGAGCAGGCGATCCCCATCCAGGACGCTCGACGGGCTCTCGCGGACCACGCGTTGTCCTCGGCCGAGCTGCAGGAGTTCGGCGAGGCCAACAAGATTCTGATCCGCGTGAAGGCGGAGACGACCATCGAAGAGCAGGTCGCCGACAGGGTCAAGGACGCGTTTCGAAAGGAGTTTCCGGGAAACGACTTCGTCGTGGAGTCGAGCACGGAAATCGGGCCGACGATCGGGAGAAAGCTTCAGCAGGATGCGCTCATCGCCATCGGGATCTCGCTGGTCGGCATCATTCTCTATATCGCGGCCCGGTTCGAGTTTCGCTTCGGCGTGGCCGCCGCAACGGCCACTTTTCACGATGTGCTGGTCGTGTTGGGCCTCTTTTACTTGATGGACAAGGAAATCACGCTGCTCGTCGTCACGGCCTTGCTGACGCTGGCCGGGTATTCCCTGACGGACACCGTCGTGGTGTTCGACCGCATCCGGGAGAATCTGCGGATCCGGCGTCGCGAGGGCATCGTGACGGTGATCAACAACGGCATCAACCAAGTGTTGAGCCGGACCATCGTGACGACCCTGACGGTGGTCCTGGTGCTGGTGCCCCTGACCCTGTTCGGGGGGGAGGTGCTGCACGATTTCGCCCTCGCCCTCCTGATCGGCGTGATGATCGGCACCTATTCATCGGTCTTCGTCGCCAGCCCCCTTCTGATCCTGTGGCCGGGAGCGGAGGGACGGCTCCTGAAACGAGGGTAGTCCCCCCTTCCCTTCCTTGACTTTGGCGTTACCGATCCGTAACAATGCCCTGTTACCCCAGCCATTTTGTGGTCATTTATGAGATTCTGGAGCCGGTCACGTAGCCTCCAGCAGAAGATCATCACGGCCATCTTGCTGGTCGGCCTTCTGCCCCTCACTCTGTTTCTCGCCCTCACCTACGTCGATCAGCGCGAAGCCATCCAGGAGACCATCGGCGGCAGCTTCAAGGAGGTCGCCGTGGAGGCCGCCAGGCGCATCGAAATGGAGGTCACCAGGGGCATCAACGAAGCCCAGCAACTGGCCGCCACCCCCTTTCTGCGCACCGCTGTCTCGGAGGCGAACCGGAGCTATGAGGGGAAGGACGAGCCCCGCATTCAGTCCATGATCCGGGACTGGCAGCGGAGGTGGCGCGAGCGCGAGCGCCAGCACGAGTTTCCCGCCTTCATCAATCACATTGCGACGAATTACCTGATTCGATGGCACGATATCCGGAAAGCGGATTACGTGGGCATCCTCGTGACCGACAACCAGGGCGCGCTGGTGCTCAGCTCCATTCCGCAAGTGGAGTATTACTACGGCACGAGCACCTGGTGGAGCGCGGTCTACGATGAGGGTCGCGGCCAGGTCTACGTCGGCGATATTTATTTCGATCCCTCCTTCGGGACACGCGTGCTCAACGTCTCCGTGCCGATCATGTCCGACGATCAACAGTCGGCGATCGGTGCGGTGAGCGTGTTGCTCAGGCGAGATACCATTTTCAGGGCGATCTCCGAGGCGACCATCGGCGAGCACGGGCACGCGATGCTGCTGAGCTCCGACGGGACCACGCTCATTTGCCCGGTGCTCGCCCCGGAGGAGCATACGGTGACCTCCGCCCTCGACAGTATCGCGCGGCTGCCTTATGGCGGCTGGGTGCTCGCCAGCGATGACTCGCACGGAAGCCGGGATTCGATCGTGGGGTTCGCCACCGTCCGTTTGGGAGACAATTTTGCCCCGGAAAGCCTGGGCGGCAAGCGCTGGGTCACCCTCGTGCGCCAGCCGCCCTCGGAGACCTATGCGCCCCTGAACGAGCTGGTCATGAAGCTCGGCGTGTACGGCCTGGGGGTGCTGGGCGTGCTGGTCGGGACCGGCGTCTTTGCAGCGCGGCGGCTCGCCAGGCCGATCCAGATGTTGCATGAGGGCGCGCAGCGGATCGGCGGCGGCAATCTGGACCACCAGCTCGAAATCAAGACGGGTGACGAGATTCAGAACCTGGCGGGGGCGTTCAACGCCATGGCCGCCAATCTGAAACAGTCCTTCAGCACGCTTGAACAGCGCATGGCGGAGATTCACCGGCTGGAGGCGAAGTACCGGGACCTGATCGAGAACTCGCCGGAGATGATTCACCAGTTGAGTCGATCGGGGCAGTTCGTGCACGTGAACAAGACCGAGCTCGAGAAGCTGGGCTACTCGCTCGAGGAAATGCTGGGCATGCACGTGTGGGACATTGTCCCGAAGGGCAGAGAGCCCGAGGTGTTGACGTACCTGGAGCGGCTGGTCTCGCAGGGTAGCGCGACCATCGAGACGGTGTTCGTGACCCATGACGGCCGGCCGATCGACGTCGAGATTCATTCAACGGCCCTCTTTGAGGTCGAAACGGGACACCTGGTGTACTCGCGCAGCTTCGTGCGCGACGTGACGCAGCGCAAGCAGCTCGAGCAGCAGGTGCAGCGCTACACCACCGAGCTGGAGCACGAGGTCGCGGTTCGGACGCGAGAGCTCCTCGCCTCCCAGAAACGGTACAAGGTGTTGTTCGATCAGGTCGCGGACTCGGTGTTCATGGTCGACGCCCAGGGTAGCGTGGTCGCCGTCAATAGGCGTGAGGAGCTGGCGCTGGGCTACGCGGAACAGGAGGTGGTCGGTCGAGCTTTCAAGGAATTGGTGCTGGACGAGCACCAGCCCGTGCTGGAACGGTCCTTCGAGAAGATCCTGCAGGGTGAGAGCCGGGTGCCCACGCAAGAAATCGAGATCATGTTGGGTGACCGCACCACCACCATCGTCGAGATGGACCTGATTCGGATCGAGGGCGGCACGCAGCCCTCGGTCATGGTGCAGCTCCGCGACATTGCCGGGCGCAAGCGGCTGGAGCAGCAGCTCGAGGAATACCGCGAAGGCCTCGAGATCAAGGTTCGGGAGCGAACCCGCGAAATCGAGGAGACGAAACAGTATCTCGAGAACTTGCTCGAAAACGCCAACGACGTCATTTACACCTTGGATGCGGAGCAGCGCTTCACCTATGTGAACAGCAAGGTCGAGACCTGGGGCTACCGCAAGGAAGAGCTGCTGGGCCGACCCTACCTGACCCTCCTGTCGAAGCGGCACCGGGGGCGCCGCCTTAAGAGCACGCTGGACATCGGCGCCAAGCAGGTCTACGAGGTGGAGGTGCTCGCCAAGACGGGCGAGGCACGGACCGTCATGGTGAGCGTGTCGCCGCTCTCGAATGCCGAAGGACGCATCCTGGGCGTGTTGGGCATTGCCCGTGACGTGACGGAAACCAAGCGCCTCGAGCAGCAGATCCGCAACTCGGAGAAGCTGGCGTCCGTCGGAAAGCTCGCCGCCGGCGTGGCGCACGAGATCAACAACCCCCTGGGCGGGATTCTGAACTGCCTGTACAACATCCGGAAGGGCACGCTCTCGCCGCAGCGTGAGCAAGAGTATGTCGCCTCCATGGAGGACGGCCTGCGGAGAGTGCAGAAGATCGTCCGTCAGTTGCTCGATTTCTCGCAGCAACACGCGCCGGAGCTCGCGCCGACGGATATCAACACCCTGGTGGAGCGGGTCCTGGTGCTCACGAACCATGCGCTGGTGGCGAACAACATCAAGTTGAAGAAACACCTCACCCGTGATTTGCCGCCGCTGATGGTGGACCGACACATGATCGAGCAGGTCCTGATGAATCTGATCCTGAACGCCGTGCAGGCGATCCGCAGCGGCGGATCCATTGTCATCCGGACGCGAATCCTGGACGGCATGTGCGCGCTGGAGGTCGAGGATACCGGCTGCGGCATCCCGGCATCCGTGCTACCGCATATCTTCGATCCGTTCTTCACGACGAAAGGGACGGGGGAGGGGACCGGTCTGGGGTTGTCCGTCAGCCTCGGCATCGTCGAGCGGCACGGCGGGCAGATCCTGGTGGACAGTGAGGCCGGACACGGGACGACCTTCACCGTGTGCCTTCCCCTCGTCCCGATGCGCCAGACGGTCGGGAGGGATGCGTGAGGGCCCCGTCGATTCTGATCGTCGATGACGAGCCGTTGATGCGCCTGTCCATGGTCGATGCGCTGAAGGCCTCGGGGTACGAGGTCAACGCGGCCGCGACGGGCGACGACGGGCTCGATCAGCTCGCCAAGAACCCGGTCGAGATTCTGATCACGGATCTGCGCATGCCCGGTATGAGCGGGCTCGACCTGCTGCAGATCACCAAGCAGCGCTCGCCGAGAACCGAAGTGATCGTCATCACCGCGCACGGGTCCGTCGAGACCGCCGTGGGCGCGATCAAGATGGGCGCCTACGACTACATCACCAAGCCCTTCCAGATGGACGAGCTCCTGCTCATCGTCGACCGGGTGATGAAGGTGCTCACGCTTCGCGAAGAGAATCTGCAGTTACGGGAAGAGCTGGAGGGAAAGTTCAGCTTTCAAGGAATCCTGGGCAAGAACGACCAGATGCGGGCGGTGCTCGAGAAGGTCAAGCTGGTCGCGGCCACGGATTCCACCGTGCTCATCGCAGGGGAGAGTGGGACCGGCAAGGAGCTGATCGCCAACGCGATCCACCACAACAGCGCACGCCGCGACCACGCCTTCATCAAGGTCAGCTGCGCCGCCTTGCCCGAGACCCTGCTGGAGGCGGAGCTCTTCGGCCATGAGAAAGGGGCCTTTACCGGGGCGCTGCGGCAGCGGCGCGGACGCTTCGAGCTCGCGCACAAGGGAACCTTGTTCCTCGACGAGATCGGTGAAGTTTCCCCCGTCGTGCAGGTGAAGCTGCTCCGTGTCTTGCAAGAACGGCAATTCGAGCGGGTCGGCGGAACCGAGACGATTGAGGTCGACGTCCGGGTCGTCTGCGCGACACAGAAGGACCTCAAGAAGGAAGTCGCGCAGGGACGGTTTCGCGAGGACCTCTTTTATCGCCTCAATGTGGTCCCGGTGGCCCTGCCGGCCTTGCGGGAGCGTCGGGAGGATATCGAGCTGATCGCTGAGCACGTCCTGCAGGTCCGCGCGACGCGGATCGCCAAGCCGGTGAAGGGGTTTTCGCAGGACGCACGCGCGCTGATGTTGCGCTATTCCTTTCCTGGAAACGTGCGCGAGCTTGAAAACATGGTCGAGCGCGCCGTGGCGCTCGGGCGAGAGCGCGAGGAAATCCATCCCTGGGACCTGTGCGGATTTCCGACCTGCCCGTTCTTGGGTGGGGCGCCCCAGGAGACCTGCGGGTTTTGCAGCGAAGGGCTGACGGGGAAGGCGCCCCAAGGAGCGGGGCCGACGGAATCACTGGCCACGGCCCGGGAGCGGTTTGAACACCAATACATCCTCGCGGTGCTGAAGCGGGTCGATGGCAATCGAAGCCTGGCCGCGAAGGTGCTGGGCATCTCCCGAAAAGCCCTGTGGGAGAAGTGCAAGCGTCACGAGATCCCCCACGGCAAGCCCGATTTGGGGGACGAAGACTAAGCGATCCCCCTCTCCCTCCCTCTCCCCCGGAGGGGGAAAGGGCCAGGGTGAGGGGGGCGAAGGCCGGCGGAATTACGCAACGACTGTCCGGGACAGGGTGCTACTCGTTGGGCTCCGGTCCGCCCTCCCACAACTTCACGGTGCGGTCCCACGAGGCGGTGGCCAGCCGCAGCCCATCGGGCGAGAAGCAGAGGCCCCGCACTCCGCTGGTGTGGCCTTTCAAGGTCCGAAAGTGTCGGCCGGTCTCAAGATCCCACAGTCGAACCGTGTTATCGTCACCCGCGCTCACGAGCACTTTGCCGTCCGGGGAAACGGCGAGCGAGCGCACCCATTCGCCGTGGCCTTTCAGGGTGCGGAGCTCTTTGAGCGTGGGCATCTCGAAGTACTTGATCGTGGCGTCCCGGCTGGCCGTGATCAGGATCTTGCCATCCGGCGTGAATGTCATCGCCCCGACCCAAAACTCCATCGGTTTCTGGAAAGAGGCGAGGTTGTCATCGACGAAAAACCCGCGCACTTCGGAGTCGTCGTCGTCGATGGTCTCCCGCCAGTGGCCGGCATGGACGATCTTCTCTTCACCGTTGGGCAGCACCTCCCACAACTTGACCTTGCCGATATCGTTTCCGCTGGCCAGGTGAATGCCGTCCGGGGCGAACGCCACGGAGACCGACCAATGATTGTCGTACTGATCCTTCCCGAGCAAGGTCATCAACTCGGTTCCGGTGGTGACTTCCCAAATCTTGATGTCTTTGTTGTGGCTGCCCCGTGCCAGCATCAGGCCGTCCGGGGAGAGGGAGAGGCTGCAGACATTGTGATCGTAGCGCGTGAAGAGCAACTTGGTGGGTTCGCCGGTCGTTGGGTTCCACAGGCGGATCGTGCGGTCCTCGCTGCCCGTGATCAGCGATTGCCCGTCGGGCGTATAGATGACGGCTCGGATGTCGTGGGTGTGCCCCCGGAGGGAGCGCAGGAGCCTTGCGGTTTCGATATCCCAGATCCGCACCAAGCGATCGGCCCCGCCGCTGGCAAGGGTAAGACCGTCCGGGGAAAACGCGACAGCCCACACACCATGCGAGTGACCCCGAAACGTCTTGACCTCGCGGGTGCCCGCCTTCCAGTATTCGAGAAAATCAATGGCGGGCGGCTGTGGGAAGGATCCAACCTCGGGCGCCGCTCCGGGATGGATGCCGGTTTGTGGTGACACGGATTCAGGCATGGGATGCACTCCTTCCAGAAATCTTGCGGGGAGGCGACGCGCCTCCTCTCGGGGGCCGGCCGAGCCGGCATTGACAATGCCGCAGTTGCGGCGGATATAATGCCAATCGTTGAAAACAGGGCATCTTAAGAGATGGTCTGAAATCAAGTCAAGGCGCCCCAACCCACCGGAAGGGGCGACGCGAGTCCCCCGAGAACCAATTACAAGACAGCCGGAGAGTGTCGTATGGACATCAGATTCCAACCGGCCCTGCTACAAGAAGTCATCGACTCCTTCATCGAGAAAACGGAACGTGAGGGTGATCCCACCTATTACAAGGAATTTCACGAGCTGGCGGACCCCATCTATGAGAAGTTTTCCCTCGACGACCGGGAGGGTGAGTTCAAGAAGCTGTACCAGTACTTGTTCGGAATCTGGGGGTTCTCCGACATCATTACCAGTGCCTTCGACGAGTTCCCCGAGCTCAAGAAACGTGTCGGGATCGTGCTGGTCAGAGGCGTGCTGAAAGAGGATCAGGAAGGCGTCGACATTCTCAGGAAATGGGGTTCGGTGGAGCAGGAATTGGCCAAGAAGTTCGAGGAGCAGGGCCGGAAGGGGGTCGGGATCAAGCTCATCCCTCGCCGTTTTTACGATCCAGCGCTCAGTCGCTACTGCCGCCATGAGCTGATGCACATTTCGGACATCCTGGGTGAAAGCTTCGATTATGACGCCGACACGAAGGTGGGACAGAACCCGGGAGAGGAGACGCTGATTCTGCAGCGGTACCGCGTGCTGTGGTGCCTGAACATCGACGCGCGGCTGCAGCGCGAGGGCAAGGAGCCGATGTTCTCCAAGGAGGATCGGTTCAAGGAGTTCCGCTCCTGGTATCGGAAGATTCCCGCCAACCAGGTCCGTTCCGTGTTCGAGGGGCTCTGGCAGACCGATCTGTTCGCCCATGCGGAGCTCGTGGAGATGGCCAGTGACACCGTCCGCGTGATGGATCGGGCCGTGGAGGTCGAAGGCAGCGAGGTCCCGGAGCCCGGTGACAACCAGGTCATGCTCATTCCTGGATTTCCGTGCCCGCTGTGTCGCTTCGCGACCTACAGCTGGGTCGAGAACCTCGAGAACAAAGTGGAGCCCTACGTGCTCGACTTCATCCGTGAGAACCATCCAGGGTGGGACACGCAGTTCGGCGCGTGCGATCGATGTGTGGAGGTGTACAAGCTCCGCGCCGACGGGGTCATGTAGCAGGAGGCTGAAAACGGCCTCCAGCCGGGGGACCCGTTGCTCCTGGGATTGCAACGGGTCGATCGCGTCGCTCGAGGCCTCAACGTACCGTCCACCCGTTGCATCTGGCAGAGCAACGGGTCCCGGGTACGCCTCGGCCTCTCGCTAGCTGCGGCCTTGCTGGGGGCCGTTTTGAGTATCCTGCAGGAGCTCTGTATCAGTTGCGGGAATGTCGAGCGGACGCCGACGGAGCTGAGATCCATGGCGGAAGATCCTGACTACGGCCGACGGCGGTTTTTCAAAGAGTCCGTGCTCTCCTTCGCCCGCACCGCCCATGAGTTCGTCAAGCATCGGGACGCGGCGCCCGAGACGAAGCCGACGGAGGTGCACCGCACCGACTGGCTTCGGCCTCCTGGCGCAGTCGAGGACGCGCTCTTTCTGGAGCGGTGCACCCGCTGCGGCGACTGTGTCAAAGCCTGCCCCCACAGCAGCATCACGCTGAGCCGTCGTGACGGCACTCCGGAAATCTACCCCGATCGGGTGCCGTGCTACCTCTGCGACGACTTCCCCTGCGTGGCGGCTTGTGGAACAGACGCGCTGCTCCCCCTCGGCGCCCGCGAGGATGTCGCGATGGGCCTGGCGCGGGTCTCCCACCGTGTCTGCACGGCCGGGCAAGGGTGCCACGCCTGCGTATCTCAGTGTCCGACCAACGCGCTGTCGATGGATTTCGCCTCCTTCCGCCTGAAGGTCTCGGAGGAGCACTGCGTTGGGTGCGGGCTGTGCGAAGGTACCTGTAAGACCGTCAACGACAAGATCGCCATCCGCGTCGTTCCTGCCAGGCTTTTGAGTGCCTAAGGTCTCGACAAGGCGGTGGGGAGGGGGAAGGCAGAGGGGCTCACGGCCCTGGTTAAATGCTCGATTTCTAATGCAAACCATGGACAACGGGAGACCGCCCGTTGGGCTCAGTTGGTGCTTGACTTCGTTTTCGGCTTTGCCTAATATACGCGGGCCTTTGCCGAGGACTTTTGATCGTCAGAGCGCAATGGGCTCGGGCGGCGCCACCCAAATCGAGGTTGGTTTTTATCGAGAGGGTGCCACACGATGAGCATGAAGGAGAGTCAGGTCAGAGTGGTGGAATCCAATTCAGTCATATCCGGAACTGCAGCCGTCAAAGACTCACCCGCTGTTGAGCGTGCACTCAGTCGAAGCAAGATTTACCTCCTCATCTCCTGGAGTCTCCTCTATCCGGAGGACGACGATTTCCTCGATTACCTGCAAAGCGGTGAGTTCGTCGAAGACGGGCGCTCGGCGCTCGACACCCTCGCTACGGAGCTCGACGGAGCCGGCGGGGAGCGAGCGAAGGCCAAGCTTGCGGCGATCACGAAGTACTTCGATCAGATTGAATCTTGGGTGTCATCCGAATGCGTGAACTGGCAATTGTCCGACCTGCAGAGTGAGCACCGGCGCGTGTTCAGTAACGTCATCACGCTGGACTGCCCGCCATACGAAACACTGTTTGGCAACGATCACGTCTTTGCACAGGCCCACGTCATGGGGGATATTGCCGGGTTCTACAAGGCCTTTGGCGTGGAGCTGTCCCGTGACATTCACGAGCGGATGGACCACTTGAGCGTGGAGTTGGAGTTCATGCACTTCGTCGCATACAAGGAGTCCTACGCGCGATGCCACGACGGGGCCGAGAAGACTCAGATCGTCGTCGACGCACAGAAGAAATTCGTGAAGGAGCATATCGGTCGGTGGGTTCCCATGTTCGGCAAGATGCTGGCGAGGAAGGCCGACTACGGTTTTTATCGGCACATCGCGGATCTCACGGGCGACTGGATGGACTTCGAGGCGGCCTATCTGGGCGTGAGCCCCCAGCCGTACAACGAGACCGATTACCGGCCCGCGACCTTCAATGTTCCGGAAGGACAAACCTACGAATGCGGGGCGCAGGATCAGGGTAACGAGCTGAGCTTGCTACTCGACGAGGTCGGCGCCCAGTCGTTCTTGGATCAAAAACCAAAGGAGGACGAGACCGAAGGTCCGGTTGGAAACGCCTAGACAGGCGAGTAGCTCTCACGGCCTGGCTTTAGGCTCAGTCGTCAGTTGTTAATGTGTAGTTCTTAATCATCACTTTTGAGGGGAGGGCATTTTCATATGAGACTCATGCAGACACGTAACAAATCGGTCGTCTTTGGCATCCTTCTCTCCGCGTTGGTCATCGGGTTCATGCTGACGTTGGGGCAGGTGCCCTTGGCCGTCAGCCAGCCGGTGACCATTCCGGCGAAGGCCCTCAAGGCCGGGATGCCCATTCCGATGGATGCCGCGAACCCGCTTTGGGAGACTGCGCCAGCCGTGGTTGTGCCGCTCAGCGGTCAGACGATCACCACGCCGATGCACCCGAACATCTCCGTGAAGTCGGTGATGGTCAAAGCCATGACCAACGGCAAGGAAATCGGGTTCTGGCTGAACTGGGGCGATCAGACCAAGAACGACACCACCATCGGGCCGCAGGATTTTCGCGATCAGGCCGCGGTCCAGTTCCCGGTGAACACCTCCGGCGCGCCACCGTTCCAGTGCATGGGGCAGTCGGGCGGAACCGTGAACATCTGGCGCTGGAACGCGGAGTGGCAGAAGGACCTGGGCAAGGATTCTGCCGGTATGTGGGACGTGGACGATCAGTATCCGAGCATCGCCTGGGATTACTACTTTGAAGAGCCGGCCGGCGGCGTGACCTATCCGGATCGGATCGGCCGCAGCTTGGGCCCCTTCAACCCTGGCATTTGGTCGGGGAACATCCTCTCCGATCCGACGCTGCGCGTGAGCTCGGTGGAAGATCTCAACGCCAATGGCTTCAGCACACTGACGACGCAGGCGAGCCAGAACGTCTACGGCAACGGCCTGTGGGAGCCCTACGGCTCGCTGAAGGGCGGCTGCTGCATCGGCCCGTCCTGGCGCGTGGTCATGAAGCGGTCCTTGGGGAGCAACGATGCGAACGACGTGCAGTTCAAGTCCGGCGCGACCATCCCGGTGGCCTTTGCCGTGTGGGATGGTTCCAACGTCGAGCGGAACGGCATGAAGGGCATCTCCACCTGGTTCACCCTGAAGCTTCCGTAAGCATAACGCCGGCCTCGCAAGGCGCCCGTCCTGTGAAGGGCGAGCGCCTTGTCCAAGGCTGGACAGTGTCCCGTAAAGCAAGGAAAGCCCCGAGCCGGCCCCCTCAAGCGAGGGGGCGCAGGCGAGGGGCTTTTCTCTTTTCTCACGGGTAAGCCTCGGTGCCGACTGGAATACCCGCTCGGCGCATCAAGACGGCGGGGCCGGCTGGACGCCTCCATTGGCCAGGGGCCAAGGGCTAGGGGATTGCGCCGGTTGCATTTGGCGGAGAGCCGGGTGTATACAAATTGGGTGCACCCTTCGTATGAAAGTCGACTGTGCGCGATCATGTTTCCTAGGAGTCGATAGAAAGGTTGGTCATGAAGGTCTCCCTGCTGTTTCCCCCGACATGGCATCCTTCCCAGCCCTACCTGAGCCTGCCCTCGCTCAAGGGATTTCTCGGCCAGGCGGGCGTCGGCAACGTCGTCCAGCGGGACTTGGGCATCGAGGTCCTGGACAGGCTGCTGACCCGCACCTTCGCGCAGGAGGTCCATGGTCGTCTCCAGCAGAAGGTGAAGGAGTTGGAGCGCGGGAGAAGCGGCGAGTCCGGCCATGGGAGCGACGAGCACTATGCACGGGTGACGGAATCCTTGGACCTGTTTCCGTACTTGATCGACCGGATCGAGCTGGCCAAGGAGACCCTGCGCGGCGAGAATTTTTACGACATCGAGCAGTACCGCGATGCCTTGTTTGTGATCGACAAATGGCTGGAGGTCGTCTCCTCACAGTACTTCCCGACGCGCATGACGGTCGTGGACAATCAGTTTTCCAACTTCTCCATCTATTCCTCAAAGGATTTGAACAGCGCGATTCGTGACGAGGCCCAGAACCCCTACATCAGCCTGTTCAAGGAACAATTCCTGAGCTCGATCTTCGCCGAGCAACCCGATCTCATCGGCGTGTCCATCACTGCCACGTCGCAGGTGCTCCCCGGGCTGACCCTCTGCCGGTTGATCAAAGAGGCGAACCCCGACGTCCATGTGACGATCGGCGGGAGTATCTTCACCAGGCTCGTCGACAATCTGCGTCGCTGCCCGAGCCTCTTCGACCTGACGGACGATTTCATCGTCTTCGAAGGCGAGACCGCGCTCCTCGAGTTGGTCCATCAGTTGGAGGGCAAGCGGGAGTTTCACAAGGTCCCGAATCTGATCTACCGGCAGAACGGCCGGATCACGGTCAATCAGCCGTTTTACTCGGAAAACATCAATGCGCTCCCCGCGCCGGACTACGATGGGTTTCCGCTCGACCTGTATCTGTCGCCCAGGACCGTCCTGCCCGTGCAATTTTCTCGCGGCTGCTATTACAAGGACTGCGCGTTTTGCGCCCTGACGCTCGATCATCAAAACTTTCGGCAGAAGGACCCGGGCAAGACCGCCGATGAGCTTGCCATGCTCGCCGACAAGTACCGCACCCCGTACTTTTTCTTTACGGATGAGTGCTTCGCGTTATCGCCGACGAAGAGACTGTGCCAGCAGCTGGTCGACCGCAACCTCAACCTTCAATGGACCTGCGAAATGCGTTTCGAGAAGAACCTGTCCCGGGAGCTGCTCGCGCTCATGCGGGATGCGGGGTGTCTGAAAATCGTCTTCGGACTGGAGTCGTTCAACCAGCGGGTGATGGACTTCATGAAGAAGGGGATCAAGCAGGACCACGTCAGGCGGATCTCCGAGGATTGTCTCGATCTCGGCATCGCGGTCCACTGTTATGTGATTGTCGGATTCCCCACCGAGAGGGAGGAAGAAGCGCTGGAGACGATGAATTTCATCGTCGACAACTCGCGCCTACACAACTCATTTGGATTCTCCTGCCAGCCGTGCCTCTTCGATCTGGAGAAGGAGGCGCCGATCATGAGCGATCCCGGCGCCTACGGAATCAGGCGCATCATGCGACCCGCCAGTGAGGACCTCAGTCTTGGCTTTTTCTACGAGGTGCAGGAGGGGATGACTCCGGAGCAGGCTGAGCGCCTTTACCAGCACGTCTACGAAAAGATCAGCGAGGTCGTGTGCGAGATGCCGTTCAACTACTCGATGGCCGATGGCCTACTCTACATCGCCAGAGCCAAGGCGCAGGCCCAGCAGGTCCCCCAGCCCACGACCACCTAAGGCCCCGCGAAGCCGGCCTTCGTAGGCGCCGGCCTGCCACATCCCGCCTCCTCCAGCGCTGGGTTGACCCCCCAAGCTGGCGGTGGTTATAATCCCCAGCCGAGCAGAAACTCCTGATTGGAAGAGGCCTTAGAGGAGCATGACTGTAAGGGCCGAGGCGCTGGACAAAGCCGGGGGGCGGGTCGACGAGCACGGCTTGCTCTTCGAGTATACCGTCAAGCTGCTGCTCGTGGCGGGTCTCCTGGAGCTGATCCTCTACCGGCTCGTCTCTCGACTCGGCATGCACCTGAGCAAGGTGGCCGAGAAGTACGAGGCGGTTGGAATTGCCTTCCAGGTGCTGTCTTCACTGGGATTCGTCCTGCTCAACACGGTCGCGCTCCTTCTCTTTCTGGCCCTGCTGCTCCTCCTCTTCAAGAAGACGGTGACGGCGAGCGCCGAGCCTCTGAGCTGGCTGGTCGTCCCCTCCGTGTCGCTGCTCTTGATGCTGACGGTGGTGTACCTGGTGTTCGAGCCCCGCATGCTCGAATCCGTTGTGTACAATGTCCTGAGCTTCGCGGTCATTCTCTTCCTGGTCATTCAATACGTCGGGTCACGCCGATCCGTTCCGCAGCGCGCATTCGTGTTGTGTTTTTTTCTGGGCGTGTCGGGGTGGCTGTACTACCAAATTCTTTCGACCACCTATGGGTACCTGGGCATGTTCCACCCTCCACCGGTCGTGCACGAAGCCAATCGGGCGGGGGAAGCCTTGATGGTGCTCGCGAGTATCTTGTCCTTCTGGGCCTATGGAACGGGAGGGTTTTGGACGAAGAACCGGCGGCAGCGTCGTCGGGTCCTGACGTTCGCGGCGGTCGGGGGTCTCGTCTTCCTGATGTTACTCTTCATGGACTATTTCCTCGGACTCTATGATGCGGCGTTGGCTGAAACCGTCCGCAAAGGAGGAGAGGGCATCAGCTGGATCTTTCAAATGGGCATGGGGTATACGTTCTATCTGCCCTTTGCCCTGTATGTTCTCGGTCTCTTATGTTGGTCCTATACGGTCTTGAAGCTGACGACGAGCGGCCGTCTGGCGGGATACGGCTTGGGCTTGATGTTTATCGCCGGCTATGCGCTTCAGTTGTCTCATCTCACGCTCATGGTCGTCATGGGGCTCATGCTTCTCAATCTTGATCGACGTCGGAGCGAGGTCACCGCGGGGGCGTCAGTGGGCGCCAGGCCCCTCGTCAGTCCCGCCGTTCCCTTGCTTGGAGAGAAAACCTAACGCAGGATAGGGTTACGCCATGGATGAGCAACAGCAAAGTGCGCCGCAACCGGAATCAGCCACCGCCGCCGTCGAGCAGGGCGATCAACCTCTGGTGCCCGAGGAGGAGATCGCGGAGATTGAGAAATTCCTCCAGGAGGAGCCCGATGACTTTCAAGCGCGCTGTCGGCTCGGCGAGCTCTATTTCAGCAAGGGGCGTCTGGACGACGCGTTGACGGAGGTCAAGAAGTCCATCGAGATGGCCGAAGGGCTGCGAACGGAAATGAATCGCTCTCTTGCCATGTATTACTCCAACCTGGGCACGATCTATGCGACGAAGGGGATGATGGAGGAGGCGGAGGCCGAGTTCAAGAAGGCCCTGGAGGTCCATGCCCATGACGTCCTCGCGCTCTTCAATCTCGGTCGCGTCTACGCCGATAAACGGCAGTTCATGGAAGCCAGGACCTACTACGAGCGCCTGATCGAAACCACTCCGGAGGATCCGCTCGCTTGGTATAACCTTGCCAACGTCTACGTGGAGCTCGATAACCCACAGGTTTCGGACTACAACACCATTGATATGGCGATGCAGTGTTATGTGCGTGCATTGGAGCTGGATCCCAAGCATCTGGAAGCCAGCTTCAAGCTGATGGATCTCGCCCTGCTGCACAACAAGCAGGATCTCGCCGTGAAAGTCATCGAGGATGCGGTCGAGCACAACCCTGACGAGCCGCTGGCCTATTACAACCTGATCAGCACCTACGAGAAAGCCAAGATGTTCGATCAGGCTGAGCAGGCACGCCAGAAACTGAAGGATCGGTTCGCCAAGCGCAGTCGGGAAGCCAAAAAGGCGTAGCCGGCTCTTCACAGACAGGAGAACGTTATGTTCGGAACATTTGGATTCACGGAGCTCATTCTGATCCTGGTCATCGTGTTGATCATTTTCGGCGCGGGGAAGCTGCCCCAACTCGGTGAAGGCCTAGGCAAGGCGATCAAGGGCTTCAAGAAATCCGTCCACGAGGCCGAGCAGATCGAAGCAGAGGCCGAAGCTCAGCAGCAGGCCCAGTTTCAGCAGCAGGCGCAGGGTGCCCCTCAATCCGCGACGCAGGAGCCTCAGCCCCAAGGCCAGCCCCAGGCGAACCCGGGCCAGGCCGCTCCCCCGGCGGGTGAGAACCAGGAGCGACCGGCCGCGGCGGTCCCGCCGGCGTCCAATGCCTAAGCGCTTTAGGTCGGGCCGACAGAGGCCGCCAATGGCTGCCGAGACTTCACCTCATTCCTTCACGAGGGGAATTTTATGAGCACGGATGTTGCGCTTGGCGTCGGGTACATCGAGACGTTTGCCGGGAATGGGAAGGCACGGAGCACCGGCGACGGAAAGCGGGCGGTCAAGGCGGGCACCCCGCTCCCGCACCACGTCGCGCTCGACAAAGAGGAACGGTATCTGTACTTCGCCGAGTCCGGATCGGACCGTGTGCGTCGGGTCGACTTGAGGGAGGGGACGCTTCACAATTTTGCCGGGATTGGGGAAACGTGCTACAGCGGCGATTCGGGACCCTGCGGTGAGGCGGGTCTTTACCTGCCGCTCGACGTCGCGTTCGACTCGCAGAATCAGCTCTACGTCTGTGACTCCGGCAGCAACCGGATCCGACGGATCGATCGCGACACGAATATCATCACGACCGTCGTCGGCACGGGACAGTTTGGCTACAACGGCGATGGCCCGGCGCTCGAGGTGAATCTCACCTATCCTGCCGCGATCGCCTTCGACAAGGATGACAACCTCTACATCGCGGACACGCAGGCGCATCGCATCCGCAAGTACGATCCGAGAACGGGGATGGTGACGACCATTGCCGGGCGTTGGACGGAGGAGGACGATGCCCGAGAGCAGCCGCTGGTCGCGAGGAACCTCGTGGTGCTCTCTGGAGACTCCATCGGGATCGATTTCAGCGATGATCACGGATGGCTGAGGCCAGACTGCTCGGACAACGTCGACATGAGCTATTACCTGGATGACGGGGGGCCGGCGACCGAAGCCAGGCTCTATGACATCGTCGACCTCGCGATCGACAACCACGGGGACGTGGTCTTCGTCGACAAGGGGAGCAATCGCGTCCGGAAGGTCGATCTTCGAACCGGCATCATCTCGACCATCGCGGGCATGTGTTTTTTCGGGTTCGACGGTGACGGGAAGCCGGCCTCCCGATCCATGCTCCACTCACCGGAAGGCGTCGTCTTTGACCACGCCAACAACCTCTACCTCTCGGATACGGAGAACCATCGCATCCGTAAGGTGGATGCGGAGACCGGTCTAATCAGCACCGTGGCCGGGAATGGAGACAGCGGCTACGAGGACAAGAATATGGGCGGCTGCGGCATGGCGCGGTTCGTGAGCAAAGAGGCAGCCGGCGCCCTGAAGCACGGCGACGGCAATCTGGCCGCCGAGGCGGTCGTCAATGCGCCGGTCGGTCTTGCGCTAGACAGCCAAGGCCATCTGTACATCTGCGAGCGGGCGGAAAACAAGATTCGTCGGGCGAAGCTGTGGTAGGGTCGCGAGGGCGTCAACCTGCGCGGCGCTGTGCCGTTATGAACACTCGTTCCGTATATCGGATACTGGCTGGTCTTGTTTTCGCGGCGGTCGTGTTGGCGGTGCTGGACATTCCCATCGTCAGCTCCGAGGGGATGATCATCCGCTCGCAGTACGTCCCAGGCGAGGTTCCGCGAGAGCCGGAGGATCCGGCCTGGGAAAAGATCCCGCCGATGACGCTGCCCCTCAGCGGGCAAGTGTTTACCCGACCCGTCTGGCCAGAGCCCACGGTGCGCGCGCTCGTCGTGCGATCCGTGCACGACGGCAAGAACATTTCGTTCTTCTTCGAGTGGCATGACAACACGAAAAACGACAAGCTCACGCCGGGAACGTTTCGCGACGGCTTGGCCGTGGGCCTGCCCTTGGGGGACGCCCCGGCGTTCTTCTGCATGGGACAGCTGGATCACTATATCAACATCTGGCACTGGAAGGCCGATTGGCAAAGCGACGTCGACCGGCGGGCCGCCCGCGGCAAGCAGAAAGGTCGCAATGGGGTGCGCCGATTCGAGGTCATTCCGAGACGGGCGTCGTCCGTGGAGGATCTGATCGGCGGGGGCTTCAGCACGCTGACCAGCAAGCGCGACCAAGGACGGATCACGGGCCAGGCTCGCTGGAATCGCGGCGTCTGGCAGGTGGTGATGACGCGCGAGCTCGAGAGCGAGGGCAAGGAGAACGAGGCGCGGCTCGAGCCGGGTCGCCTGCAGGCCATCGCCTTTGCCGTCTGGAACGGGGAGAATCGCGAGCGAAACGGTCAGAAAGCCGTCGCGCCCTGGTTTCAGCTTGCCATTGATCCGGTTAGCAAAACCTGAGTCACCCCTGACACGTGCGACGTCGCGCCACTGAGCTGGTAAGAGGGAGGAAGAGTGCCATGCGTGTGAACGAAGAACCCCGCTCGATCGCGAGGGCTTCGGTCCTCGGAATCTTTGCGGCGGCGGCTTGCTTGATGCTGGCACCCATGGAGGGCCTGTCGCAGGAAAACGGAGGGATGACCAAGGAAGAAGCGCTGCGGCTGGGAGAGGAGTTCGGCATCATCGTGGGGGAGGTCGACGAAGAGATCCAGAAAGAGCTGGGGCTGACACGACCCCAGGGCGTGGTCATTTTCGAGGTGATCGGAGGCACACCGGCGGAGCTCTCCGGCATCAAGGTCGCGGCCATCGTCAAAGAGATTGACAAGGCTGAGGTGCGCAACCTGTTCGATTTCGGCCGTGCCCTCAAGCAGGCCATGGGGCAATGTGGTTTCACCGTCGGCACCTATGAACCGGCCGATCCGGACAACCAAGGTGTCGCGGGCGTGATCAATTTCCACCTCGTGCGCTGCCTCAAGGACTAAGCGCCCTCGTCGCGGCAAGCTGATCCCAACCATGAGTAGAGTTCAACTGGCAACGGGCTGGATCTTGGCGTTGGCGGTGCTCGGGCTGAGCGCGCTTGACCAGGGGCCTGCGGTCGCCCAGAAAGGTGATGGGCAAGAGCCGGCCGGTTGGGTCAACGAAATCGAGGAGATCTTCATCCGCTCCGAGAACTGCAAGCAGTGCCACGACCGGCATTACGAAGAGTGGAAGGGGATGCGCGAGCAGACCCCCGACCTGAAGACCTTCGGCCGCGTCGATGCGGCGCTGCTG